>NZ_JBXEQE010000009.1:0-202847 GCF_056858335.1 Agaribacillus sp. DX54 | reverse complement strand
AGGCACTTTGCCTACGTGGATGAGTTTGAATGCGACTACTGGTGAAATTACGGTGAACGATGCGACTCAAGTCGCTGATGGTACTTACACGGTAGATATTACGACCACCGATGCAGATGGCGGAGAGACTACTCAGACCGTCAGCATTGTGATTGCCCCTGATACGGAGGCTGTTTATTCTGTGAATGCTGCCCAGAATGAAGACAGTTATTCCAACGGCGATCAATTGGCGAGTGTAACGGATGCAGATGGGGCGGTTACGAGCGCTGTGATTGCTTCAGGCACCTTGCCCACGTGGATGAGCCTGAATGCGACTACTGGTGAAATTACGGTGAACGATGCAACTCAAGTCGCTGATGGTACTTACACGGTAGATGTTACGACGACTGATTCAGATGGCGGAGAGACCACGCAGACGGTAAGCATTGTGATTGCCCCTGATACGGAAGCTGTTTACACTGTGAATGCTGCCCAGAACGAAGATAGTTATTCCAACGGTGATCAATTAGCGAGCGTAGCAGATGCGGATGGAGCGATTACCAGTGCAGTGATCGCCTCCGGTACCTTACCCACGTGGATGACCCTTGACCCGGTGACAGGTGAGATCACGGTCAACGACGCCACACAACTGGCTGCAGGAACTTATACAGTGGATATAACGATTACAGATGCAGCAGGCGGAACTACTACACTACCTGTAACCATGGTGATCAACGAAGATATTGAAGCTACCAACTCGGCGGCTCCTCCTGCTAATGTTAATAATTATAACAATGGGAATGTTCTTGTCAGCGTCAGCGACAGTAACGGGCCATTGGTAAGCACCACCATAACCCAAGGCAGTTTGCCGCCGGGTGTTTCAATAGACCCGGTAACCGGTGAAATTACAGTGTCCGATGCTTCAGTGTTGGCCGAGGGGACATTTACAATTGAAATAGAAACTGTCGATAACGAAGGGGGAACAACAAGCCAACCTATTGAATTTACTATTTTGCCTTACGATACCGATGGCGACGGCATACCAGATACAGTTGAAGTTGGACCGGACAGCGGCAACCCGGTCGATACGGACATGGATGGTATACCGGATTTTGAGGATCCGGATTCAGATAACGACGGTATTTCAGATGATGAAGAGTCCGGAACCGATAATTTGAATCCTGTGGATACGGATGAAGACAATATACCCGACTATCTGGATACAGACGCTGATAATGATCAGTTGCCGGATTGGAATGAGAGTGGAACAGGGATACCTCCGGCAGGCAATGATTTTGACAACGATGGTATTGACGACAGTTTTGATACCGATAACGGTGGCCCGGGATTAAATGAGACACCAGTGGATACTGATGTTGATGGGATTCCGGATTACCAGGATACCGATGATGATGATGATGGAATACCTACTGCCATGGAAGATATTAACGGTGATGCTGATCCCACCAATGACGATACTGATGGTGATGGTATACCCAATTATCTGGATATGGATGATGATGGTGATAGTGTGCCTACACTTACGGAAGATGTGAATCAGGATGGGAACCCTGGTGATGATACCGATGGTGATGGCATTCCTGACTATCTGGATACTGATGATGATGGCGACGGTATTCCAACTGAAAATGAAGATATTGATCAAAACAATGACCCTACCGATGATGATACTGATGGCAACGGCATCCCTAACTATCTGGATAATGATGATGATAATGACGGAACTGAAACCATAGACGAGGATTTTGACCAGAATGGCGACCTCACTAACGATGACTGCGACCAGGATGGTATCGAGGATTATCTGGATGCAGACCGCTGTGGACTGGCACTTTCCAAAGGATTTTCACCTGATAATGACGGAAATAATGACTACTGGCATATCGATGGAATACAAAATTATCCCGACAATAACGTCAGCATATTCAACCGCTGGGGTAACGAGGTATTTTTCGTGGAAGGTTACAATAATGAAGAAAAGGCCTGGAGAGGACAGACGAACGGTAAGTATGTAGTAGGACGAAAAGAAGTTCCTGATGGTACCTACTTCTATGTAATTGACCTGGGAGACGGTAGCAAACCCCTTAGTGGTTATGTGATAATTAAAAGGTAAATAACCGAGTTGAAATGTGTTAAAAAGAAGTCTGATGATAAAAATATTGAAATTAATAATAGTGCTGGTAGTTTTCATGTGCAGTGGTGTAAGTTATGGACAACAACAGGTGATGTTTACACAATATATGTTTAATGCTATGGCCATTAACCCGGGTTATGCCGGCACACACGAATCGATGAGTATCAGTGCGCTGGTACGGGAACAATGGACGGGTTTGGATGGTGCGCCGAGCACCCAAACGTTATCTGTACATACCCCAATTAAAAATCAAAAATTCGGATTAGGGTTATTGTTTCTGCATGATAAAATTGGGGTAACAGATCAGAACGGCGTATATGGGGCTTATGCCTACAAGGTTCCGTTTGAAAACGGAAGCAAGCTTTCCCTCGGTCTGCAGGCTGGTGTAACTCATTATATGGCGAGATACAGCCAGGTTTCGGATACGGATCCCAATTTTGCTACGGGTGATATAAGCGAAGCACATTTTAATTTCGGTTTTGGGGCATATTACTATTCACGAAAGTTTTATCTCGGGTTCTCTGTTCCTCAGATGGTAGAACAACGGTTTGACAGAAACAATACAGACTCCGACTCGAAAATGGTCAGACATTACTTCTTAACCTACGGTTATGTACTGGATTTAAACAAGTCTTTAAAGCTCAAACCGAATATGCTATTGAAAATAGTGGAGGGTGCACCGGCTGAGTTGGACCTCAATGCTAATTTGCTTATCAATGAAGTGCTTTGGCTGGGTTTATCATGGCGTTCTTTCGACTCTTTCGACGGTTTGGTACAATTACAGATTACGGATCAATTACAACTGGGATATGCCTATGATTTTGCTACCACTACAGAATTAAGAAGGGTTAATTCCGGCTCACACGAAATTATGTTAAACTACCGGTTCACATTTTCCAGGTCGCGGGTGGTTACCCCCCGGTACTTTTAAAAAAGATTGTTGCTGATGATGAAGAATAAGATGAAAGTTATTGGTTTACTCCTGATTTTTTTATGGCAAACCAATGGAATTTTTGGCCAAAAGAATATGAAAACACATTTGGCTAATCATGAAAAGCGGGGAGATAAATTGTTTTACCATTTTTCATACCGACAGGCTATTGAAGCCTACGAAAATGTACTTGAGGATAAAGAGAGGGATGAGATAAAGCTTAAAATTGCTGAGTGTTATCGTCTTTTGAATGATACAAAAAACACAGCCATATGGTACGGAGAGGTGATAGGAAACGAGGATTTGATCACGCCAATCCATAAATTTTATTATGCTGAAGCGCTTAGTAGCAATGGTGAATATAAGAAAGCAAAAGTCTGGTACAAGGAGTTTTGCCGTGAGGTGAAAGGTGACAGAAGGGGGATAAATAAATTCCAGGCCGCCAATAACATTGGCAAGTATTATATGGACTCGGCTGCCTACAAGATTGAAAAAATTACTATTAATTCTCCGTTAGCCGATTTTGCGCCCATGTACTATGGAAACGGATTGGTTTTTGTTTCCGAAAGGCCCACAGAAAGTCTCATTAGGAGTGTTTATAACCGGAGAGAACAAGCCTTTCTCGATTTGTTTTACAGTGAATTTGACGAAAATGGTAATCCGGCCAGTCCAAAAAAATTTCATAAAAAGGTCAATACCAAATTTCATGAAGGGCCGGTTACATTTTATAACGAAGATCGAAATATTATTTTTACCAGAAATAATTACCATCAGGGAAAGGAAAGAAAGAGTCAGGATGGTATCAACAAGCTAAAACTTTTTAGTGCTGAAAAATCTTCAGATGGTGGGTGGAATAATATTCAGCCACTTCCATTTAACAATGATGAATATTCCATCGGTCACCCAACTATTAGTGCAGATGGCAAAAGACTTTATTTTTCATCTGATATGCCCGGTGGTTTGGGAGGCACAGATTTGTATGTGTCCTATTTCGAAAATGAAAGTTGGACAGCACCTTTGAATCTTGGTCCCGATATCAATACAGAAGGAAATGAGATGTTCCCCTACCTGAGTGACACCCATACCTTGTATTTTGCTTCAAACGGATGGGATGGTTTGGGAGGACTGGACATTTTCAAATCAGAAATTTTGGATGAAAGTTACACGCCACCCTACAATTTGGGTTATCCCATTAACTCCGCCAAGGATGATTTTGCTCTGATTGTCAATTCAGCAGGCAATATTGGGTATTTTTCTTCACGCAGGCCAGAAGGTGCCGGGGACGACGATATCTATAAGGTTCTCATTCACAAGGTTACCGTGGTGACAGAAGTAGTGGATCCCGAGGATGTGCCAGTCGGTGTACCCTATGACATAATGGTTGTGGATCATATCACGGGGCAGGAGCTTCCAACGGGTCATGAAAATCATAAGCTGGTTTTCCAAGGTATTCCCGGTCGCTCTTACCAGCTTATTGCGATTGTCAACGACGATAAAGTTATCAAACGGGATATAAGTATAGAACCAGAGGAGCATCCGTCTGCCAGGAAATATGTAAAACTGCCCATGCAATACGAGAAAGATATAGGAAGCCTGGTTTCCGATGATCCTGATTATAAAGTATTTGCTATCGAAAACATGGATGAAGCATGGGCTTCTAACACTTCCCAAAAAATTGAGCGCGAAGATCTTAGATTGATTGAAGTAGGCTCAGGAAAAGAAATTCCGTTTCAGTTCAATAATAAAGAGATAACTTTTGAAGGAAAACCTGAAAGTAAGTATATGCTCAGAAAACTGAATAACACCGAAGAAAACGATTTGTTACTAATACAAACTAATGACCTTGGATTAAACATGACCCAGGTTTCGGTGCTACTGACACCTGAGCAAAAAGAGCCTGAAGATCAAATAGCCGTTGTAGTTATTAACAATAACGACTCAGTTCAATATTTTTCGGCTGTTACGCGTGGCGCTTTAAAAGCTGTTGATTCTTTAGGCCCCTTACATTCTGAAGTATCAGCCGGAAATAATGGGGAGAAGAGGTTATTTGTTATCAGAAATATTTATTATGATCTCGACAAGTTTGAAATACGGGAAGATGCCAGGGTTGAACTGGACAATATTATTGATTTGATGAACAAATACCTCGATATTCACCTGGTTCTTACCTCTCATACCGATAGCAGGGCCAGTAATGACTACAACATCAGGCTTTCCAAAAACAGATCTGAGGCGGTTAGTAAATATTTGGCCAAAAGGCAGATTCCTGAATCAAGGATCACCACCGATCATAAAGGGGAGAAGAAGCTTGTCAATGATTGTGATGATAACAAACCCTGCCCTGAAGAAAATCATCAATTGAACAGAAGGACTGAATTCAGACTTATTATCAAAGAATAGACTGAAGAATCAATGGGGAAAGCAAAAATCCTTGTGGCAGAAGATGCGGAAATCATAAGAATGATTATGGCCAAGTTACTGGCTGAGTGGAACTATGAATTTACTATCGCCGACAATGGTTTGGAGGCTTTGCAAAAATTGGAGTCGAACCACTTTGATTTGATCCTGATGGATATCGAAATGCCTGTAATGGATGGCTTGACCGCGGTAAAAAAAATCAGGAATCATGAGAACAGAAATACCAGAGAAACGCCGATCATTGCAATTTCCTATGCGCTTACCGTTGAAAATTATGAAGGCATCAAAGACGTAGGACTAGATGATTACATGTCAAAACCCATCGACCCTGCCTTGCTCAAAGTCAAAATAGAAGATTGTCTGAAAAAAACGAATTAACCTGTATTTAACTTTAGCCTAAAGCATTTTAATACGGTCAAGCACTTCCTTCTTAAAAGAGCGGCTAACCGGGATGAGTTGATTGTTAACCTTTAATACGGAAGCATCCAGACTGTCAATTTTGTCAATTCTGACAATAAAAGACCGGTGAACCTGCATGAAATCAATTCCCGGAAGTTTTTCTTTAATTTCTTTGAGGTTATCGTAGATGATGTGTGTTTTTTCCTTGGTAATTATTTTTATGTAGTCCCCAAAAGCCTGAACAAAATAAATACTTTCCAGATCTATTTTAATAAACCGGTTGTCTTCTTTGATAAAAACATAACGCTCGTAGCTGTTATGTTTTGCTTTCTGTTTGTCGATAACCGCTCTTGTACGTAATACAGCTTTCACAAACCGTGAGTAATCATCAATAGGTTTCAACAGATAATCTGTCACATTATATTCAAACGCCTCTATCGCATACTCGTTTTGACTGCTGATTAATATTATTTGTGCGGGGTTCTCCAGAGCCCGTAATAATTCGAAACCACTCATTTCAGGCATTTCCACATCCAAAAAAATAAGGTCTACCGGATGGTCGGACAAAAAACCGGCTGCATCGATAGCGTTGGAAAAAACTCCCTCAACTTCCAGGAAACCGGTTTTATCAATGAACCCTTTGAGAATAGTCTGAAATAATAAATCGTCATCAACGATGATGCATTTAATCCTGCTTTCATTCATCTTCGAGTCTTCTTGGGTTGAAAGTGTAAAAAAAACCGTTGAAAAAAGTTCGTAATCGTTCGATGATTGCAGATTCACGCCGGATCAGCAAATATCTACTTTAGTTGGTATTTTGTTGATAACGCAAAACCATCATTATTTTTTCAATATGTTGCCGGATCTCGCTGAGATGCCTTTTTTGATCGGCTGGAAGATTGTTTTTTGATGTGACCAATGACTCGCCTGAAATAATCAGTTTTTCCAGATCTTCCGCACCAAACAATTTTAAAGAGGGGCTTATTTTGTGCTTTGCCGCCTTATAGTTTTTCAGGTTTCGGGCCCTGATAATACCTGGATACCTGGCACTGAACTGGGTTAGCTCTTCGAGGTAAGAAGCCATGATGGCTTTGAAAAATTGCTTATTGCCTTCGGCAATTTGATCCAGTTTGGAGATATTTATGATGTTTTTGCGGCTTGTGTTAAAAATATGGATGGCTTCAGCATGGCCCATATGAGGTTGGTTATCGGTATAGTTAAGCATTTTTTTGAATAACTCATCCGGATCAATTGGCTTGGTTACAATATCAGACATTCCAGCATGATATATTTTCTCTTTAACTTCCTGCATGGCATTGGCAGTGAGGGCAATTACCGGAATATTCTGCGCCTTATCTTTAATTTGCTTGATTATTCTGCAGGTTTCATAACCATCCAGCCCGGGCATTTGCAGATCCATCAGAATTATGTCAAAATCGTTTTCCCTTGCCATTTTTACGGCCATCTTTCCGTTATTCGCTACCATAAACCGGGTTTTCCATCGTTTCAAAAATTCGGCAGCCACTAACTGATTAACCTGATTGTCTTCCACAAGCAATACCCTTATGCCGTTCAGGCTTTTATTGTAAGATGCTTTGGAAGTTTCAAAATCAAGTTTAAAGTGGCTGGTCACACGCGCTTTCTTAAGACGAAGGCTGAAATAAAACTGTGATCCTTTGCCTGTTTTACTTTTCACATGAATGCGGGAACCAAGTAATTCCAACAGTTTTTTTGTGATGGCAAGACCGAGACCGGTACCACCAAACTTTCTTGAAGTGTCGGCGCTGGCCTGAGTGAATCGATTGAAAATGATATCCTGCTTGTTTTCCGGTATGCCGATACCAGTGTCATGCACCAGGAATCCAACCACTACCTCATCGTTTAATTCTTCATCCAGCGTTACTTTTAGTCCAACTTCACCCTTTTTAGTAAATTTTATGGCATTTCCAATAAGATTATTTAATATCTGGGCAATTCTTGTTTTATCACTAGCCAGCAACGAGGGAATTTTGTCATCCAGCATCACCTTGAAGCCTATGTTTTTCTGTGCAGCTTTAAGTATAAAAGAGTGCTTGATCCCCTGGATCAGCTCCGGAAGGTCAAAAGCAATAGCTTCCAATTGAAGTTTTCCTTCCACAATCTTGTTGTAATCCAGGACATCGTTCACCAACATCATGAGGTTTTCCGAAGAGAATTTCAGGGTATTGAGATACTCAATTTGATCTTTACGTGGAGATTGTCTCAGTAACAGGTGGGTGATGCCGACTACCGCGTTGAGAGGAGTTCTGATCTCGTGTGACATGGTAGACAAAAACTCCGCTTTTGCTTTGGTTGCTTCTTCTGCCTTTTTTTTAGCTGAGATGATTTCCCTTTCCACCACTTTTCTTAAAGAAACATCCCTTCCGATGACAGTGACACCCACTACTTCCCCCTCCTTACCGAGCACAGGGCTAAAATAGTGTTCAATGGTTTTCATCTCTCCGCCAAAGTCTACGGGTGTATCAGTACTGAAGCTTTTGCCTTTCAGGGCCATGCTGTATAAATCCCACCAAAGTTCTGCACTTTGTTCAGGGAAATAGTCCAGTTCGACAAGATCTCCGGGAACTGGTGAGGAACCCTTTTGCCGTTCGACAATTCTTCTGAAAGAAGCGTTGCACATTAAAAACCTGAATTCCTTATCTATAGACCAGAAAGTGTCGCCAGTATTTTCAATGAGTGAGAAAAAGCGCGAATCCTCAGCTTTTAAAACAGCCCTGGAAGTTCTGGCCTCATTTTTTTTCCCAATGTAAGTCGTGAGCCTTCCAGGTAAGTTTAATTGTTTCAAATATAATCTTAGTGCCTCTCTAAGCCTTTGGATATGGCTTTTCTTTAAAGATATTGCATTACCCATCTTTTCATTCTTCTATTCCCCATGCATATCGTGCGTAAAGAATTTTCTGCTTGTTACTTATCCATTAAAATAAATGATGTACCTCAAACTAGTTGTGCGGATTTTGATGTTTAATTACATGAATTAGGTTTTTTTGTATTGTTGGTGTATGAAGGATTACCCTTTAATCTGCCTTTCTCCATCTGAAATAGGCATGTGACTTGCGATCTGAATTTTGTTTTTGTAGGCAATTAAACTTTTCCGGATGATAATCTGCTGTAGGAAAGATTTCCATGGTTGATTATGAGAGAAGATTTTTTGAAGAAAAAGGCGAATGTACGAGATCAACTTACATTGATAGCCAAAGCTGGTTTCAGAGACCATTAGCGACAAGACCTACTGATCATTCATTATCTTGGCCGGATCTTCCTCGTATTGAATACGATGGAAACTCCAATGCACAGATACTTCGAACAGGTTGGAAATACTACTTTCCTCTACACCTCCGAAAACATTGCTACCATAAGCTACACTTAGAAGGTATTCCTTTCTTTTGAATTCAGCACCGAAAGTCAGTAAACCCAGGTCATTGGCCCATGTGCTTAATCCGAAGAAGTTATTGTATACCTCCCCATTGCGTTCTTTAGAGTTTACATGTTTTCTGAGGGTTGCCCCTGCCGTTATAACTTTTCGGTTGTCCAGTGAAATCCATCTGAAGTTTGGAGTCAGTGACAGATTGTTTTTGCTGAATATCCGGTAACTTCCCGATAAATTAATTCTATAATCGGCTTTGGAGTCTGAGTTGGTGAAAGAGTTTGATGGCTGATTAAGGTTAAATATAGCTACTCCCAAATCCCCCCTTGGTGCATTGTCACTGTCATTTATACTCAGGCTTATACCTGAATTGATACTCAGCATGTGCAGATTCGTTGTCATGAAGGTTTCTCCTGAGCTCAACTGAGGATCAAAACCGTTAATGGAATACTGGTTGGAGGTGGTAATTTTTGATTCATCGAGAAAGACCAGACTGTTCGCCAACTGCAACCCGAAAGAAAGGGCCAAAGTTTTATTGATGCGCATCAGGTAGGCGCCTCCTAAGTTAACCGTGGTGGTGTTAAGCATTCCATGAGCAGCGGCTTTTTCGTTAATGATAGAACAGCTAAATGCCCCTTTTCTGACCGGAGAATACCTTGCCTCAAAGATGGGTTTTACAAAGTGTAGTGAAGGGTTTTTAAAACTGAAATTGGTTGGGAATGATCGTACTCCGTAAATAAATGAGGCTGTAGAGGATTTGAAGGTGGTAATTTCAGCCGGGTTATTTAAGGCAGGAATGAGATGAAACTGGATATACTCCGGGTTTTGTGCCACCAGGTTTTTTTGACCGGATAAAGAAAACCAACACATTATGATCACAATCCATTTTTTTTCCATAGTTACTTAGTTTACATTAGCATTTATCGCACCAGCGCTATACTTCCCACATTTTCGCCTTCATAGGTTAATGGTTTGCCACTTTGAAACGATCCGTCGATGACCCAAATATAAATACCTTCAGGCATCGGTTTATTCCGGTAGGTGCCATCCCATCCCTCATTGGCCGGATCATTGGTACGATATAATTCTCTTCCCTCATTGTCATAGACCACCAGTGAAAAATTCATGATCCCCTGGCCATCAACGCGGAAATAATCGTTTACCCCATCATTATTTGGTGAGAACAGATTCGGCACGAAAACCGAACCGGACTCTACCGTAACAATGAAATTGCATACGATACTATTACCGAACGGATCGGACACTGCATAGGAAATTTTCGTTTTTCCCAGGGGAAAAATATTGCCACTGGGTATACCTTCGATTAGTTCTACGATAACATTGCTACAGGTCGAGGGAGGTTCTGGCACTGGATATGTAACAAGCGGATCCAACGTGCTTATGTCCTCAGGACAGTTTTCAACTTGCAGAGACGGCCCAATTACGATCACATCAAAGGAGCAGGTGGTTTGTATTCCATTGACGTTAACGGCAGCATATTCCACTGAATTAATACCGACGGGAAAACTGTCCCCACTGGCAAGACCTGAAACCAATACGCTGTTGATTTCTCCGTTGCAACCATCTACTGCCACAGGAGGAACATACGTAAATGCACTGTCGCATTTCCCCGGTGGCAGGTAAAGAACCACATTAGATGGGCATGAAGTGAAAACAGGTTCGTCTGCGTCCCGGACTTCAACTTCAAAAGTGCATATGGATTGGTTATTACTACCACCCACAGCCATGTATTCAACCGTTGTAATACCTTTGTTAAAAGGCTGACCACTTGCAGTCCCCTGGCCATTTCCAGAGGTGGCTCCTGTTAGTGTCCACGTTATTTGTGCCTCGTCACAGTTGTCTTCTGCAAGCGGATCGATATCTTCTACAATTCCATCGCAGTTGTCAGGGGTAAGTATTACAACCTTGTTTTCAGGGCATGAGAGCTGAGGGGGGATGGTGTCTTGTACATTTACGGTAAAGTAGCAGCTTACCAGGTTTTTACCATCATGATAAAAATATTGAATAATCGTTTCTCCTGCATTTAATGGGATATCCACGTTGCCGGTTCCGTCCCCCTCTGTGGCCCCTAGCAAAGCATAGGACAAAAAAGTTACCCCACAGTTGTCAGGTCCGGTAATGGCTTCAATACCATGAATTAACATCTGGCATGTATCGGTTGGTAAGAAGAAAGTTAAGTCCCCCGGACAGGAAAGTAGTGGTGGAATTGCATCAATCGCTGATCCTCTAAGGTTGAGGTTATAGACAGGTGATGCAGGATCATTACTGGTTATTTCCACCACAGCATCACGTAATTCAAATCCACAAACAGGATTAAAATCAATTGCCAGGAAAGCGGAATTACCGGGAGTTACTATTGCATTTGAAAGTGAGGCAATGCTAAAGTCCGCATCACCGGAAATGGAGCCGGCGAGTGTCAGATTCCGGTTGCCATTATTTTGGATTTCAAAAATCACCTGCCCACTGTTACCAATAATTACATCCCCAAAGTCATACGTCAGGTCACTGGCAAAAGGATTTCCGTTAATCAATACGCTAATTGATGGCTGGAAATCTGAGAAAAATGGTGAAGCAAATAAAGTTAGTGGCCCCTGTACGGCCAGAATTCCTGAAACCAGGATACTTCTCCATATAAACAGATAGAATTTCATAACATCTTATACCTTCCACACTACTCAAGAAATACCACAGGCTGGTTATCAAATTTGAGGCAGGAAATTTTTTTGAAACTAAATACCACAATTTAGTTCAGAAATCCAATAATCATCGATCCGCTGACTTCAAGATCAGCGTAAGAAAGTGACAAAATAGCTTGAATAACAGCATAATGAATACAATAGCCACATTTAATTACAATCAGGGATTTTATTATTGTATAATTGAACCCCTTATACTCATTTAATAGGTAATTTCTGTTAAACTCAATCAAAATTTTAAAGAAACGGCATTTTTTATTTTGAAACAGGGAGACCTTCATCTGGTCAACTTTTAAATTTATGTCTATTTCTAACGTACTGGATATATTTTAAAACTTAAAGATTAATTTATGTTTGCCCGATAAAAGATTTATGAAAATTAAATACCTCACAGGTAAACTTTCTCCTTTTGTTGGTTGACGAAGTTCTTAATTAATTTAAACCCCGAATCATAGCTTTTCTCAGGATGAAACTGAAGACCAAGAATGTTGTCTTTCTCTACTGCAGAACAAAACTTAATGCCGTATTCGGTCACCCCCGCGATATCCCGGCTTTCATCGCAGCAAACATGGTAAGAATGAACAAAGTAAAACGAATCACCAGGCTCTATTCCTTCAAAAAGTGGGGAACTTTTGATGTTCTGTAAAGTATTCCATCCCATGTGGGGCACCTTGCAGGGGCGGTTTTCGCGGTATGGCAGGATTATTTTTTTCGTATTGCCCGAAATCCAGCCTAAGCCTTCCACGTGACCTTCTTCGCTGTATTCTGAAAAAAGCTGCATACCCAAACATATCCCCAAAACCGGTTTTTTGTTATGAATGACAAAGTCCTCCAAAAAAGGAATGAGCCCCTTGTTTTTAAGATTTTGCATTCCTCTGGCGAAGTGCCCAACCCCTGGTAATATAAGTTTATCAGCGGTATTTAGCTGTTCCGGATCGGATGAACAAAAGAACTTTTTATCAAAGTAAGCAAGTTTATTCTCTATTGATCTCAAATTTCCCATTCCATAATCTACTATTCCTATAATCATAGCTTGTTTTTTAATTGGCATATTTTAAATAAAGGATATAGGGTAATAATTTTAGTTTTGTGGCTAATCTGATAGGATGCTTTGCCATTCTGATTGTTTTTAATAATGTGGGATAATCACTGTGTGACTGGTTGTCGGTGGCCATTATCTCATCAAATTCAGCGCTTGTCAAACCCAGTTTATTGATGGCGTAATCGATCACCCTGTTATCATATTCGTAGGCGTTTTCTTCGATAATGGTCAACGCTTCACTCCGGGTCAATTGATTGGAACGAACCAGGGCGGATAGCTCTGTTTTGCGTTTATCTATATTGAATTTTTGGGGTAAATAATAAGATTGAAAAAACTTTGTGAAAGTATTTTCATGGTGATGCCCCCCATAGTACTCCCAGGAGAGTTCATGCTTTAAGGTCTCATCTACTTCGTTCTTTTTGTAGTCAATTAGCTCCATTAACCTGACTTCCTTTATTCGCTTGGCAAACAAATAATACAAAAGCCCGGTAATTGTCATTAGTGGAAAACTGTAAATTTTACCCGATCCGAATTTTTTATGTACGGCACGAATGTATCTGCTGTCCATGTAGGTCCAGCTAATGGGTGAAGTTCCTTCGGTACGGAATGAGTGTCCATTCAGTATGTACGGGATGCCTTCTTTGGCGGCAACATCATACAGCACGGAGTAAATGGCAAAATCAGTCGGTACGTCTGCATCCGGAACACTGGCTTTTAAAAATGCCAGTTGTAAATCTTTGAATTCTTCCCAATCGGCCACTACCGTATGCAAAGTGACATTCAGCTTATTGACTGCATTTTCTATGTTGCGTACTGATATTTCCGTGTTCCAGCCATTATCAAAATGAACTGCCAATGGCCTTAATCCGAGTTTCACCGCTGTCAGCAAGGTGTAGGTGCTGTCCCTGCCTCCGCTTACACCTACCACACAATCAAATGGTTTGTTTTTTGATTTGTTTTTTATTTTTTCGACAAGTTTCTGAAGCCTGGAGGATGACGTGCTGTTAAGTGGGAATTGCTTGTCCATCTCGTGATGGATTTTGCAATATTTACACTCTCCTGTTTCGTCAAACCAAATATCCTGAACTGTAGTATCCAAAATGCAGGTGGTACATATTTTATCATTCATAAATTCAATTTTTATTTCCGGCAGACATTTCACTTAATAGCAGGGGCGTGGTCGGCGATACAAGCTTATATAAAAAGCGAATGGGTTTGCGAAACCTTCTGATAGTGCTGTAATAGCTGGGATAATCCAAAAAAGACTTTGGCTTTGCGGACATAATATCTTCAAATTCTTCTGAAGTTATCCCCAGTTTTTTCAGCACGTAGGCCCGGTCGCTGGCAACCTGTGATTCGGACATGGGCTTTTCCTCATTAAGCTTGCGGATAGCCTCTGATCTTTGCATCTGTCCGCTTCGTATCAATGCCGAATACTCCCTTAACCTTTTATCAATCCCGAACTTTCTTGGCAGTATATACCCCTGATAAAACCTTGTATACACAGACTCGTAATGGTGGCCCCCATAATCCTCCCATCCATACGCTTTGTTTAAAAGGTACTTGGTTTTGTTTTTTTCATAGGGGAAATAATATAACAGCCTTACCTGTCTGATCTTTCTGATACAGGCATAATAAAAAAGGCTGAAAAGTGTATAATTAGGAAAGGTTTTCAACCGAATTTTTCCAAACCTGGCCTGTACAGCTTTTATGTATCGTCCATCCCCGTAGCTCCACATCACCGGCACTTTCCCCTCAGTTCGGAAAGAATGACCGTTGATGATAAACTTAATATTCTCCTGGTTGGCTATCCTGTATAATGTTTCCTGGATGGCAAGGTCTGTTGGGATTTCAGAGTCAGGTGTGGAGGCTTTGAGAAAAGATAGCTGCAGGTCTTTGAACTCTTCCCAGTCAACCACATAAGTTACCAGGTCAATGCCTAATCGGTCGGTCACTTTTTTGATATTGCTTACGGCAATTTCCGAATTCCAGCCATTGTCAAAATGCACTGCGAGAACCCTCAGCCCAAGTTCATTGGCCAGGTGAAGTTGGTAGGTGCTGTCTGTTCCACCGCTTACACCAATAATGCAATCATAGTTCCGTTTTCTTCCTGTCTGCTTGATCCTTTTAATCAATGCTTCTAACTGATCCTTACCTGAGTTATTGAGCGGATATTGACTTTCGAGGGTATCATGCAGTTGACAATACTGGCAAATTCCATCCCCATCAAACCTGATAAGTGGGTCAGTTTCATCCATAACACACCTTTTGCAGCTTTTCATTTCTTATTTTTATATGTGAAAAATTCTTTTGTAATGAAACTTTCTTATAAACCTTCCTAGTTCCACTGAAACATGCCTGGACTCATTATACCTCCAGGCTTTTATATAACCCGACATGTAACAGAGTGAGTTGAGCAGAAATGGTTTTTGCCTGATTCGCACTAAACTTCGCAGCATTGAAAGGAAAAAGCCGCTTCTGGTCCGGTATGCCTCAAAACCAGACTTCCTTGAATGTGCCAGTGCATGGTAGGCTGAAGATGTCGGACGGTGGTGGATAACTGGTAAATCAAGAATTTTAATTTTCCAGTGTTTGTACCTGGCGGTCATTCCATCTATGCCATCCCAGGCCCAAACAGGTTGTAAACCTCCGATATCCTGAAAACACTTTTTTCGATAAGCTTTCAATGCGCCCCTTAGATGATAACTGGCAGAGTGTTCTTTGACCAATTTATTCCCTTTCCGTATGACACAATAACCCCCACACATGCCAACATCCGTATTTTTTGTAAAGCATTCTGACACCTCTGCAAAGTAATAGGGTGGCAGGCTAAGATCAGCATCCAACTTTACCACCACATCATACATCACATGCCCGAATGCTTTTAACCCGGCGTTGAAGGCATGGACAACTTTTGACCCTCCTGATCTGGGCGCTGATGTATTAGGAATGTTAATAATCTTTATCCAGGGATATTTCCCGGTATATTTTTTAACAATGTCATAGGTTTTGTCAACTGACCCGTCATTGACGATTACCCAGGTTACAGGTCGCATAGTCTGCTTTATCATTGAGAGGATGGTTCTCTCAATGAACTCCCCTTCATTTTTTGCCGGTGTAATAACTAAAAACTCCATAATCTGTTTTTAAAGTATGCTTTAAATGACCCGATAATTACAATAACCATGGTTAACGGGAAAAGAAATACGTTTCCATGCCTGATGATCATTCTATAGGTTTTTGGGAGATAACGCGGGGAATATTTGTTGAAAAAAGAAGCGATGAATGTTGGTAAACTGGCTTTTCTTGATGGATGACCAATGGCTGTCAGCTCATCTTTGCTAAATACCTTTGCTTTGTAAGATATGTAAACGGGAAATCCCAACTGGGATGCCCGAAGGCAAAAATCATCATCCGAACCGTATTGAGGCAGTTGTTCATCGAAAAAGTGAAGCTGTTTCAAAATCCTTGCTGAGATCAACATTCCCCTTCCGGGCAATACAACTGAGGGTCTTACCGGTATGTCCGGCAAATCGCCGGGGTTTTGGCCGTTTACTGCGTAATTTTTTTGCTTGTAACGCCACCATATTATTTGTTTTACCCCGGCAAATGTGATCCTTTGGGGTTTTGAATGAGAGATAGCCACCGATCCAATGATGCAATCCAGGGCAATACTTTTGTATGCTGAAATGATGTTTTTAATGTAATCAGGTGGTAACCGTATATCATCATTCAAAGCAAGAATTAAGTCCGGGTTGTACTGAAGGGCATGAGTAAAACCCTGGTTTATGCTTCTCGTATACCACCAATCCCCGGGTCCCTGTACCACTGTTACTTCCGGAAAATCCTTTTGCAGCATTTCCAGGGTTCCATCTGTAGAGCCATCTGCTACAACAACAATTTGACATTCCAGGGCCATGTCACCGAAGTACTGACCAGACAAGTCATACAATACTTCGCTGAGGCAATCTTTGCGGTTATGTGTAGGAATGACAGAAAGTATCTTAATCATAACTGAAAATTGATTTGTTAATAGTTTTTGATGTGTTTTTTTCAGCCAACACCCATCCGGCAATTTGAAAACCAAAAAACAAAGGGGTAATCAATAGCGGATTTGAAAAAGAAAGAAGCAGTACAATTCCTGGCAGTATAAAAAGTCCCCGAAAGTAATAACTTCTTTTCAATAGTGATTCTATTTTCCGTAGATTGAATAGCATCAGTATTGTACCGACCAAACCAAACTTCACCAGATAATCACTAAAGCCATTGACCCTGACCATGTCAATGTAAAGGTTGTTGGTTCTTTCTTCAGCCTGCAGGCCATAACCAATAATGGGATGATCCGCTAAGTCATTGATATCAACGATCAGACTGCCGAACCTTCCGATGCTTATCGCCTTCCTTTCTTGGGAATAGGTTTCCAGATTGTTAATTGTTTTATTTCTGCTCTGAAATCTTTCTTCTATTTTTCCCTTAACAATATCAGAATTTAAAAGAAAGTAGCCCAATAAGATGGCAATTGGCGCGGTGAGGACAAAATATTTGACATTTGTGTTATACATGTAGAAGGCAATGAGGATCATGTATAAAATGTAACCAGCGGTTGAAAATGTAGTAAACATAGCAATGCTCATGACCACAAATCTTTTATTGAAACGAAATTCGCTGAAGATCGAATTCAGGTAGATACCAATGGCCAATATGGCTGCAAAACCGCCCGGTTCCCACATGAAACCGCTGTTCCTGCCTATACCCCATGGATTTACTGAGAAAATAATGGAGTTTGTATACCGTACCCCTCCTTTATCTACAGGAGGGATGAGGAACTCTAAAAATCCATTTAACTCCGTGAATGTTTCTGGTATGAGCAGTTGTAATGTAAATAATGGCAGGCTTATGAATGATAATTTATAGATGATGGATTCCAGTATTCTGAAGAAATCCTGTCCTACTACTTTGATTACCATATATGCCAGCAAAATCTTCAAGTAGACCCTGGCCGTGGCTGTAAAGTTTAACCAACCGAATTTGAATACATACAAAAAACTCAGGCCAATGTAAAACAGGGTAAAAAGGAAAAAGAATTTATCAACCTTCAATTTCCCAATCCTGAACAACAGCATCGAAAACAGGCCAAAAGCCAGTAAAACCCAGTCCGAAAGCGCGATGGTTGAAGCGTTAGAGCTCATATGCAACAACCCAAAACATAACAGTGCAGCAGTTAAGGAATGATATTTCGTTAAATTAATTTTCATCACCTCCCCCCAGTTCCCTGATGAAGCGGGCGGGGTTACCTGCCCATAACTGATTTTTCGGAACGTTTTTGGTGACGACCGAGCCGCTTCCTATAATTGCCTTGTTACCGATATTGACCCCTTTCAGGATAATACTGTGGGCACCGATAAATACGTCAGATCCAATATTTACTTTCCGGTTTTTTCTCTCGGCGATATCGCGCCCGTCATCCTGCCTCACCCGGAAGTTCAAGGAATGAAAATCACTGTCATATATTACTGTATTTCCACCTATTTTTACATTATTGCCAATTCTCACTTCCAGCAAAGCCACAATGGCCACCCCACTCATTGCTACATGATCCCCAATGATCAGTTTGGCAGATTTACCTACAATAAAATAACACGGTTGTTGTCTGCCGATTTGGTTATGGTATTTTCCATTGTTTATTCTGAATTTGTTGCCGATTTGCATATATCCTGTTTTGTGCACACGTATTACAGGCAACCCATTTGTTTTGAGATCCCGTTTGAAATCTACTTTGTTGAAGGCCAGATGGAACCGGATCCAGAGAAAGTCTGAAAACTTTAAAGCTTTCATCTGTAATCGTTTAAAAAGTCGGTATAGTAGAAAGAGCAGGTTCATACTTTTTATCCGTAATCATATCTTTGTAGATAGTCAATGTATCTGTCAGTATTGAATTTTTGTCGTGCCTGGACCGGGCCATTCTTTTGGAGTTTGTTGAAATCTTATGCCATAATGCCGGGTCAATTTTCAATTTCAAAATTTCATTGGCCAGGGCTTCGTAATGAAGAGAAGTGAGAATTCCAGTTTCATTGTGGTCTATCAATGACCTCACACCACCTACATCTGAAGCGATAACCGGCAGACCTGACACCTGGGCTTCACAAACCGTATTTGGGCTGTTATCTACTAGTGAAGGGTGTATCAAAGCAAATACGGTTTGATAAATTTTTACTATCTCCCGCTCATCCACAAATCCCAGGATTTCAATATGGTGTGTTTCAATGTACTCAAGATTATTTTTTTTTATCATTCTCTTTACCTCCTCAGCTTTAGCATTTCCAATTATTTTCAAGGTTATCGTAATCTGACCACGTTTATGTAAATCGTTCAAAGCTGCGAGTGCCAGATCCAACCCTTTTACAGGGTGAGAACCGCCGGCAAACAACAGGGTATCGGATTTATTGGAGACATTAAAATCCTCGAAAAAAGCCGGCCGTATCATTTCCCAAACGTTGAATATTTTGGCTTTGGGATTGTGTTTTTTTACAAAGTTTCTATCAAAATGGGTCCTGCACATAAAGTTTTGGATCTTCGTGATATTGATCCTTTCAAAAGCTGCGGCCATTTTCCATGATAAATAGGTATAGCTAAATTTTTGAGGTAAGGCTTTAATACATGCTTCCATAACACCTTGCATAGATAAAATCACCGGCAGGTTAATCCCAGTCAACGATGATTCATACTGATGCTCGGTTCCATGGATATGAATCATATCAAGCTCATTTTCCCTTTTTTTTATGTAATCTCTGATTATCTTAATTCTCTGCCTGTAAAGCCGGATGAAGTCCTTCTTTGGTACAGGCGTTTTAAGAAAAACGCATTCGATTTTTCCTTGATGGATGGTAACTGATTTTTGATCCAGGCGGGAATGGTAGTTTAAAATAGTCAGTTCAATCCTACCCTTTTCTACCAATGAATGCGCTAATGTCCTGATCCAGGGAGGCATTATTACTTCCCGGTTTTTGATCATAGCGATGGGAGCTAACCATAAAACCTTCATATTACAGTTTATTAAAAATCACCAAAATGCTGTGACCCGTTATCTTATTCCTCCGTAACTGTACCAGTTGATGCACCTTCAAAATAGCACTGCATCGATTCAGGATTTTTGCCAAGATCCTGTGCTTCACATATTTTGAAATAAGCCCCGAAAGGTATACCTGGTAATGATAGCACTGAAGTGGCTCATAAAATACTTCGTGCAACCTGAGTGGAAAGATGCCAGTCAGGCTTTGCAAAGAATCTTTGTCCCAAAGCCCCATATGATGTGGTGGCATGTTCAGAAAGGCACCGGAATGGTTTTTAATAAAAGAATCATTGTTAGGAACACAGACAATCAGCTTTCCGCCAGGCTTGAGTACTGCAATGGATGCCTGAAGAAATGACTTCACGTCTGCAATATGCTCCAATACCTGGAATGAACAAACCGTATCGTACTTTTCTGCGTTGGCCCTGGCGTGATCTTCCACCATCGCTACCTCTACCTGCAACTGTCGGCCCTTTGCTACAGAGGCTGCGCGTTCATTCAGCTCCAGTCCCCTGACAGTTTTGACCTTTTGTGCCAACTTTTTCAAAAAGTCGCCCCTGGCACATCCAATTTCAAGCACTTTCTCATGAGTTTCCAGGTAGTCGAATACGATCCGGTGTTCCCATTTCCAGCCCATGTAGTACCAGGGATATTGTTGCAGCTCCTCGTAAAACTTACCATCGCCAGCAAGGTTGAAGGGAAAGTAAAACTTAAATCCTGTTGCATTACAACGTAAAATTTTCACATGACTAACGCCAGTTAGCGTGGAGGAAACATCAATGCCAAATGATTTGGCATAACCTTCAATGATATAGTCAGTGGGAATTTCAGATAATTCACTGACATTTTCGTCACCCGTTAGCGGGCTGCGTCTCTGTAATCGGGCGCGTGCTATTGATTCCATATGCCGGTTGCTGTATTGTTTAAAATTTTCTGATATTGGTAATAGGAAACCAAAGGGCCGTAAGACAGGCAAAGGGTTGTTGCCAGGATCACGCCGCTGGAACCGAGAAAGGTGAATTTGGCGAGCAATACTGATAAAGGTATATTTACTATACCGGCAACTATGGAAAAAATAACCTGCAGTTTGATCTTACCAACCCCGTTGATAAAATTTACAAATATGCTACCCCAGGTGTAGATGGTGACATAAAAAGCCATAGAAGCTGACAGTGTCCAGGAGATTTCAACGTCTTTACCAAGCCAAAATGCATATGCTTTATCCGAGATCAAAAACAGCCCGAATGCCGCCAAGGAAAACAGTAGCCAGACGGATTGCAGTTTGCCTGTAGTTACTCTGATCCATGTATAATCTCTTGCTGTAAAAGCATCCGTATAAGCTGACCAAAGTGGATTGGATATGATCGCAAAGCCCAGAGTAATTATCCCGAAATATTTAAAGGCCAGATAATAATTCGCTACCTCTTCGGGACCGAACAACTGGTTAATAATTAGGTTATCTGTGGAAAAAATAATTATTCCAGCGATTTGAATGGCTAAAAACCTGCTTCCAACAGAAGTCAGGTCCCGACAAACATGAAAATTTATTCTGCGTATCGAGGGAACAAACCGGCGAAACCTGGAAATGAAGAAGATGACTGAACATATGGCCAATACAATTACAGGCGTACCGGATAAAACCCAACTTACACCGATCAATGACCCATGGGAATAAGCACTTAAAGCCAAAATCCCAATAAATGATAACAAGTTGATACAAAAATTGATGCCATCGGCAAGGTAAGGTTCGTGGTGGGCTGTCAATAGGGTGGAAACCAGGTTTAATACAAGTTTAAGGCCTAAGCCGGCGAAAACAATACTGATTACCGGTCTTAATATATTATTTTTAATTTCACCCACATTGAGCATGCCTTCCCAGTTTAAAAACCAGATAAATAAACCGGCAAGGATGAGTAGCAGAGACATTATAAAAGCAAGAAGAAAATAAGCCGAACTTACATAGTTTCTAGCAGCCAACATATCTCCAACCGCCATTGATGCAGTGAACTTATTCCTCAGTCCACTTGAAATACCTAAATCGAAAAGACTTGACCAGCTCGCTATTGAAGTAATAAGTAACCATACTCCATAATTGGTGCTGCCTAGCATCTGGAGCGAGGTAGGTACAATCAGAAAGTTGAGCCCCTGGCTACCAATTTTAAACCAGAAACCAATTTTTATGTTTTTTAGCCATCTGGCTGTCCGTATGTTACCTGCTTGCTTTACCATAGTTACTATTCAATAATGCTTTCGGTAAAAACAAAGATTTGAGGTATCTCAACCTCCTTTTTGCGCGTTTTATAAGGTTATGATCGTCATCACCGTAATAATAGTAGCCATAGCTGCTATTACTTTCCCGTGATGCGTTGAAGAGAATTAACAGATTTTTAAATCGTTGGTTGTCATACAATGCCTGTACAAAATCTAATCGTTTTCTCCTGGTAAAATTGTTTCTTATCACAAACAGCGTGGTATCAACCTTTTCTCCGAGCAAGTAGCCATCACTGACCATTATAATCGGGGGGGAATCTATAATGATCTTATCATATTTTGCCTGCAAGGTATTTAACAAATCATTCAATTTTGCATTTCCGATAAGTTCGGAGGGATTAGGAGGAAGTGTTCCGGCAGAGATGAAATCCAGGTTTTGGGACAAAGCGCTCTGCTGAATAATGTCTTCGTAACCTGCCTGTCCCGACAAATAATCACTTGTGCCGGGTAACTTTTCCAATTTCAGATGAGTGGCAATTCTGGACTTTCTTAATTCGAGTTCTAAAATACAGGTTTTGTCACCCGACATAGCGAATGTGGCCGCTAGGTTTACGCAGTTGAAAGTCTTTCCTTCTCCACTCATACAGGAGGTAATCAAAATGGTTTTGTGGTTATCTATGAATTGCAGGTTAAGCTTTATCGTCCTGAATTCTTCAGAAATGGGCGTATTGATGCCTTTACCTACTACCACAAAATCCTTTTTTGTATTCCGGCTAATCTTTCCAATAACAGGTATAGTGCTATTCCCAGTGATATAATGCATACTGTTGATCTTATCGCTTAAAATTTGTACAAGTGTAATTACCAGGGTGGGTAAAAACAAAGCCAGTAAAACGGCTAATAAATAGACGACACCTTTCTTGGGTTTATTGATAATGCCTGCTGCATGAGGTTGTTCTATTTGCCGGCTGTCGATCATTTCCGAAGCCATGGCCATGGCGGCCTGCTCCCTTTTTTTTAGCAAAAATAAATAAAGCTCCTCTTTTATATTCCGCCTTCTTTCCAACCCTAAAAGATCTTTGGTTTTGCCTGTAAGTAAATCCAACTCATCCCTGTATTTCTTTATTCTTAGTTCGATGTCAGATACAGCTATCCCCAATTGGGTTTGGTGATTCATAAGGTTTTTGGAAAGGGATTTTTTCAAATCTCGGATTTCAGACTCAATTTCAGCGATAATGGGATTGTCTTTCCGGACAGTTCTCAATGTGGAAGCGAGTTTTCTTTCGGCCAGATTTAATTGAAGAACGATGTTGTTGAGCAATTGGTCCTCAATACCCAACATGGTAGTCGGTACCGATATTTCCGCAACAGAGGTGCCGGAAATAATCATTCTTAAAGAATGATTTACCATGTTAAGTTGCGATTGGGCATCGCTCAACTCTATTTCGAACTTTTTAATGCCCTCAAGAATGTAATTTGCTTCATTGGTAATATTACTGATTTGCTTTGTGCGCTTATAGTTTTCAATTTCTTTTTCAAGTTCGATGAGATCGGCAAAATTCATTTGTAATCTGTTATCGATGAAATTGAAAAGTTTTGAAGCTATTTTTTGCTTTTCCTCAAGCATCAGATACTCATAGGCATCTATCAGTTTTCTAAGAAAAACCAGTCCAATATCTGACGTTTTTCCTTCATACCTGAGTAGTAGTACATCGGAGTTTAAACCTTTCCGGATCACTGAAAGTTTATTGCGGTAGTGATCAATGAGATCATCAGTAAAATTCAAGAAAAATGCATACCTGGAATTTGATTCATTTATTGTTGAAGCATTTTGAAGTATGCCATTTTCTTCATAAACAATTCGGAATTGCAAATCAGCAATTCCGATTTTTTCGCCAAAAAAATGGTTATTACTGTAATCGTAAATGCTGAATTTTGGGTCATGTACCTTGAGGTTGTATTCCTTTTTGGAGATAATGTTAACCTCGTAAGTGCTGTAATAGGCTTTTGCGGGTAAAGTGTCAAAAACTATGGTAAATGGCCTTTCCCGGAAGACCTTCCGGCTTTTAAAATTACCGATCTGATAATAATCAGTATTCAGGTTTAATTCTTCAATGACCCTGCTGATCAAATCCCTGGACAGTAGTATTTCCTGCTCGTTATCGACTGATTTTGAAGACATGAGTATATTCAAGTCCGGAATAAAGCCTTCAGTTAATATGGTATTGCTTTCTTTTTCATGGATAAGCAGCTTGCTTTCGAAATAGTAAACCGGGGAGGAAAAAAAGTTGACCACATAAGCGATAGGCAACAGTAAAAGCAGGCATAAGACGTAATAATGCCATTTCCGTAAGTAGGAAGATAAGACTTCATTCAGATCGAAGTCCTGGTCCTGATTTTTTGCCAAACTGTTTTTACCTGCCATTTTTCATAACTTATCGTGTAACAATGATCGCAACCAATGTCAATGTGCCTATAATTATTGAACCAAACTCCAACAAATTTTTCGAGTTAGCTATTCGGCCTTTGTTGGAAGGTACATAAATCATGTCACCGGATTTGAGGTTAAAGTAGGGCGATTTGTATAGGTCTTTGGTGGTCATGTCTATTCTGGTATAAGCCACCTTGTTGGGCAATTCCCTGGTAATTAACAGGTTTTTCCTGTCGCCAAACTGGGTGACGTCCCTGGCCATGGCCAAAGCATCGAGGATAGTTATACGTCCGTCATCCACTGTATAAACACCAGGTAAATTTACATCTCCCAATACCGACACCGAATAGTTTTCGAACCGCACCTTAACTGTAGGGTCGCGTAAATACTTTTGGAGCACCCCCGCGATGCTGTCTTGACTTTGCTGGATAGACAACCCTGATATTTTGAAACTCCCGACCAGGGGGAGGTTGATAAACCCTTTTTCGTTGACCAAAAAAGTGAGACATTCAATGCCGGTAGCCCCTTCACGCTCCCTGGAACCCCGAAAATACGTAGTTCCTTCTTTATTAAGACTGTTGATTGAAATACAAAGCTCATGGCCCGGCTCAATTTTGGGAACATGACTTGCATACGGGATCCTGGTGCCACGCTTTATACGTTGCATGTCCGATAGAAAATTGTAGCGATTAGGATTACAACTACACACAATTACCGGAAACATCAGGCTCCATAGCCATAGTTTTTTTGTAAAACATCCTTTATCCATAGAAATTCTTGCATTACACACCAGCATTTGAAATGCATAGTGGAAGTATGATTTTACATAGTTATAAAATTGTATTTAAATAATAATATAAAATTTAATTTATTTTAAATTTTAAGTAAATCTCCTATTTTTTCTTAGGAAGAATTTTTAATTCTTTAACAAAAAACACTATATATATGCTATAAGAATAATTTTTATAAATTTTGATAAAGATGAGAGAAAATAAAAAACTTTAAAAAATAGAAAATAATTACATATCTAATATATAACTATTCTTATATTATAAGAAAAGATATACAGTGTTTATCTTGCTTTCATGTACAGACCGCGAATTATTCCATGCCTTTTGTTAAAGGGAAAAGGATTGGTGAAATCGACGAAATTCAAAAATCGGAGATACATCGGAGATCCTTTGAATGCGATAAAGATTTTCAATGATAAAAAAGCTGATGAGTTGTTGTTCCTGGACATAGAAGCCAGTAAGGAAGGAGGTAGGATTTCAACCGGAATGGTGAGAAAATTGGGAGATGAGTGTCACATGCCTTTTTCGGTGGGGGGAGGAGTAAAAACCGTCGAAGATATTGGGGAATTAGTTAGTGCTGGTGCTGAAAAAGTGTGCATCAATAGTGCCGCATTTGACAATCCGGATTTGATCAGGGAGGCGTCTGAGGTTTATGGTAGTTCGGCATTAATTGTTGCAGTAGATGTTAAGAAGAATATGCTTGGCAAACACAAAGTCTACCTGCACTCGCAAAGAAAATTGACCTCCACAGACCCAATCACATATGCCGTAGCTATGACAGAAGCAGGTGCAGGCGAGCTTTTCATCAATTCTGTTGATAAAGACGGAACTATGGAGGGGTATGATCTCCCTCTAATCAGGAAAGTTTCACAGGCGGTGTCTGTTCCGGTAATTGCATCAGGAGGGGCAGGCAGCCTGGATGATCTGGTAGAAGGTCTGACGGTGGGAAGGGCCGATGCATTGTCGGCGGGCAGTATGTTCGTTTTTCACGGTCCCCGTAAAGCGGTTTTAATCAACATGCCCAGTAGAAACAATGTGTCACAAACATTTAACCAAATCTGATGAATTTGCTTATCGATATCGGTCATCCGGCTCATGTCCATGTATTCAAACACTTGCGTCAGGAACTGATTTATACGGGACATACGGTATTTGTCAGTACCAGGAATAAGGAATGTACCATTACCTTACTGAAAAAGTACCAAATCCCATTTATGAACCTTGGAAAACCATATACCTCGGTATGGGGTAAGTGCTTTGGTTTATTCAAATTCGTATTTCTGCTATTAAGGTTTGCCAGGAGACACCATATTGACCTTTTTATCAGTATATCTTCAATGTATGCCGCACAGGTAGCTTTTCTGTGTGGGAAACCTCATATAGTACTTGATGATACCGAACACTCATCGCTGGAACATTTCCTGTACAAACCATTTTCGAAGGTCATATTAAACCCATCGAGTTTTGAAAAGGATATGGGGCCAAAACGGAGATATTACAACGGCTATCATGAACTTGCTTACTTGCACCCAAACTATTTCAAGGCAAATCCTTCGGTATTTGGTCTGTTAAATCTCAACCCGGGAGATTCATACATCTTAATACGGTTCGTAAGCTGGAATGCTTTTCATGACAGGCATAAATCAGGTATTGACCCTGATCAAAAAGCAGAGCTGGTACACATTATTTCAAAATATGGTAAAGTCATCATTTCCAATGAAGGGGAAATTCCATCGGGGCTTGAATCATTCAGACTAAATATACCCGCTGACAGAATGCACGATGTGCTTAGCTATTCAAAACTCTACATAGGGGAGGGGGCAAGCATGGCCTCAGAAGCCGCTATGTTAGGAACACCATCAATATACACCAACCCCCTTTCGGCGGGTACTATAAAAGAACAGGAAAAATATGGGCTATTGCACCATTTAATCCATTTTGATGATATCAAATCAAAAGCTGTCGGGATTCTGACAGACGCTAATGCCGGGAGGACTTATCAGGTCAAAAGATACAAAATGCTCAACGAAAAAATTGATGTGACTTCGTATCTGGTGAAGACAGTAAACGATCATTTAAAAATACACAGCTAACTATCATTATGAAGAAGAAACCGGCAACGGAACAGGCGTGTGAACAGAAAAAAAACAAAAAATTACGATCGAATACCCAAGGTTTGAAGCCAGGGAACAACAAAAGCAATTTACTCCTTTCTTTGTCTCAACAAACTACTTTTCGGGATTCTGATCCTATACCTACGTATAAAAACAGGATAATTGAAAAGGAACTACTTAACGGTCAAAGGGACTTAAACCAGCACTTTTGTAAAGTGAGTAGTAAGCTTTGTATAGGCGCTATATATTACGGGAAAATTGTCGTACGTGAGGACTATGTTTTTTTTGATTTTAGTTTTCTGGCAGAATGGTTTAACGCTATAAATCAGTTAAAAGTCATACCCTGGCAATTGAGCGTATTGGGCAAAAAGTTTATAAGCACAAACAGAACTTCTGAAGCTAAACAAAAAAACTATCATACAATAACCAAGACTGAGGTACTGGGAAGGCTCATATATTGCGGCTTTAAAATAATTGAAACAGAAGAACAAAACAATGTATTGTCTTTTAAAGCAAGAAAAGTAAGCCGACCCGACTCATCTGTTATAAATGCATCCTCACTTTTATACACAGCGAATCGTGTTGGCAAGGATGGCAAAAATATTAAAGTATACAAACTTAGGACGATGCATCCTTATGCTGAGTTTCTGCAGTCATATGTCTATGAACAGAATGACCTGGACGTCGGAGGGAAATTCAAAGACGATTTCCGGATCAGTAAAAGGGGTAAGTTTTTAAGAAAATACTTTTTCGATGAAATGCCGATGATCTGGAATCTTATCAGGGGAGATATAAAACTGGTGGGGGTAAGGCCCATCTCAAGACACTATTTAAGCCTTTACGACGAAGCTTTTCAACAGGTCAGGAACAAGGCCAAGCCGGGATTGCTGCCACCATTTTATGTAGATTTTCCTGATTCGATTGAGAAAATCCAAATGTCGGAGTTGAATTATTTGGAACAATACCAGCTTAATCCCTGTCTGACCGATGTGAGGTACTTTTTCCTTATTGTTTATAACATCATCTTTGGCAGGGTAAGAAGCCAATAAACTATTACCCTTTAGGGCTTTTTTCTAGTTTTACGCGGTGGTCTTCCAACACATAGTTTTCTCCGGTTTCAGGACATTTCGCCCGATTACCAGTGAAACTAAGCTTGTGACCATACCGGCTGACCCATCCCTGAGGGTGGGCAGGGTTGCCGTAAACCAGTGAATAAGGTGCTACATTTTTAGTAACAACCGCTCCGGCACCTATCATGGCATATTCACCTATAGTAGTGCCGCAAACAATGGTCACATTTGCACCAATACTGGCACCTGTTTTAATAATGGTCGATCGGAATTGATCTTTTCTATCGATAAAGCTCCTTGGGTTGATCACATTGGTAAAAACAACACTTGGTCCTATGAAAACGTCATTTTCACACGTGACGCCTGTGTAAATTGAAACATTGTTTTGCACCTTGACATTATCGCCTAAGATAACATGTGGCGAGATAACCACATTTTGCCCAATGTTACAACCCTTTCCGATAACTGCCTCTTTCATGACATGTGTAAAGCGCCAGATTTTGGTTTGACCACCGACCTTGGCACTTTCTTCAATGATGGCAGATTCATGATGAAAATAATCAATACCGGTTTTCATAAAATGAGGTTATGATACTTGCTATATAATGTACACTGGTATTATCCAATGCCGGATGAACGGGTATTGAAAGCACACTCTCAGCCAGTTGTTCGGCAACTGGAAAATCATTTTTTGCATGTTCAAGAAATGCCGTGGCTTCCTGGAAATGAATTGGTTTGTCATAATATATCATAGAAGGGATTTTTTGTGCTTTCAAAGCAGACTTTAACTTGTCCCGGTTGGCGGTATGAATGGTAAACTGATTAAAAGTATGATCTGCTCCATGTTGCCTCCCTGGTAAATGTATACCACCAACTCTTTCAAGCAACTCATAGTATAGCTTGGCTATTTCTTTCCGCCGCTTAAGGTCAGCTTCTAAGTAATCCAGTTTTACTGTCAACAACCCAGCTTGTATGGTATCCAGGCGGGAATTGATCCCGACCAATTTATGATCATATCTGGTTGACTGTCCATGATTGGCCAGCATTCTGATTCTGACAGCAAGTTCAGAATTGTTGGTATAGACAGCTCCTCCATCCCCAAAGCCACCGAGATTCTTGGTAGGAAAAAAAGAGGTAGTGCCTATATCCCCGATACATCCTGCATATCTTTCTGTACCGTCTGAAAATCTGTAAGAACTACCCAGTGCCTGGGCACAGTCCTCAATTACGTACAGATCATGACATTTTGCAATGGCTATTATTTCTTCCATGGCAGCCGTTTGCCCAAATAGATGTGCTACAATAATGGCTTTTGTTCTACCGCTGATTGCTTCTTCTATTTTGCTTTCATCCAGGTTATAGGAATTGGCATCCACATCCACCAGTACAGGTTTTAATCTCAGAAGTATGACTGGCTCTACCGTAGCAAAGTAGGTAAAGGCAGGAACAATTATTTCATCTCCAGGCTTCAAATCCAGCGCCATTAATGCCAACTGTATGGCATCTGTACCATTACCGCATCCAATACAGTGGGACACTTTAAAAAAGTTCTCAAATTTTCCTTCAAATTCCCGGACCGGTTGGCCACCGATAAAGTTCGATTGATTGATCACTGAATGGAAATGTTTTAGCAATCTGTCTTCGTATCTTTGATGCTGGGCTAATAAATCTACAAACACTATGTTTTTTGTATGTATTGGTTCCATCAATCAACTCGTTATATAACTTTCCCGGGTTGCATACATCCTTTCTATGATTTCTACAACCTTCAATCCCTCCAAAGCATTGGTACTTACTATCGTTTTACCTCTGAGCGTATTAACAACGTTTTCAATCACATATTGATGGTTGGCTGCCGATCCCTTATAATGTCCGTAATCGTTTGAGGGGTTAGATGGAGGAAGATCAGGAATCATTTCTCCTTTAATATGACAATATTCAATTTCGTTCATATACTGACCACCGACTTTAATACTCCCATTTTCGGCGATGATCGTAAGACTGCTCTCCATATTCTGTTGGTAAACGGAAGTTGAAAAATTAAATGTACCAACCCCTCCATTTACCAGTTCAAATGTGATAATACCGGAATCTTCAAATTCAGTGAGGTCTTTGTGATTGAAATTATATGTTTTGGACTCAATATTTTTTAAATCGCCAAAAATCCAGTATAAAATATCTACAAAGTGGGAAAACTGCGTAAACAGTGTTCCGCCATCCAGGTTTTTTTTCCCTTTCCATTCATGTCCCCAGTAGTATCGTTCATCCCTGTTCCAAAAACAATTTATTTGTACCATATAAATCTCTCCCAGCAGGTTTCTTTTGAGACAATCTTTCAGCCAAACTGCCGGTGGGGAATAGCGGTTTTGCATCACACAAAAAACATTCCTTGATTCCTGCAGAGCTTTATAAATAACAAGTTCACACTCTGATTTGGATAGCCCGAGTGGTTTTTCGCAGACTACATGTTTTTTGTGGTCAAGGCACAAAATACTTTGCGCGGCATGCAAACCATTGGGGGTACATATGTTTACCACATCGATTTCAGGACTTTTTAACAGCATGCTCTCCAGATCCTGGTAATATGGAGTATGCTTAATGGTTTTTAATATGGTCTGGCTTTTGTTTTTGACATCGCAAACGGCAACTAACTCCGCATCTTTATTGGCTTCAATCATCGAGACATGCCTTTTACCAATGAGGCCCAGACCCAACACAGCAAATTTTATCTTCCTTTCATTCATCTTAATTTCATTTTAATTTCAAGGTCTTTCGATCCTGGTTTCATCGGTCAAGCTGATAAGCTTTAAGGGGGGCTAGTTTATTGAATATATAATGGCATATATATTATTTTGTATTTAAATAATAAAGGATAATGCAGTTTTATTTTAAAAATTACGTAGATTCTTTATAATGATTTAGGAAAAAACTTTAGGAAATTCATGATTTCTCCTAATTTAATTTTAATTAAAGCAAACTTAAACTATATGGTGAGGATTGATTGATATTACATTTTACTTCGAAAATTCTTCAATGATTGTCAATTAAATATATAATTATTCTAATATTTTTAAAATGACAAACCTGGCTTATGCCATATAAACTATAACACAGACCAGACAATGCCAGATACTTTTTTAAAAGAAGAGACATGCCAGACCAATTTACATCAGAAACCTGGGAAAGCCAGTGCCTGCACCAGAAATACCCGGCCTATCGTAGTCTCTGACTACCGGATGTGGCTTTGCTAGAAAATTTTCAATATATGATAATCAATCAATTATGTGCCATAAATCTTGCGTTAAACCTCGTAAGCGTATAAATGATCGTAGACACAGTCTACATACAACGTAACAATTTTGATCAACAGATTTTAACGATGCATCTCTTAAATCTACGATTATGTCACACCACTCTGATCATCCGGATTCAAGTTACTTTTGGTTTGCTTTAGGGTTTTATTTATTTTACATGCTTTCCGAAGATCTTGTATCTGGATTTTATTCCCGAACCCTCATTAGAGATATTCACATTCCCCTTGGTGTGGGTATTTTCAGGTGTTAAAACTTTTTTTGTTACCTTGTGATTGTAATTTGAATAGATTATTAATACTGCCATAATAAAAAACTTTTACTCTTCATTTTCCAACATTGCCAGTTTTTCTTTGTACGCATTGGATTTTTCATACTCCCTCAAACTAAAGTATATGCCAGCTAACCCTTCCAACGTATTGCGGTCTTTGGGGTTTTGCTTGTACGCTACTTCCATAAAGGGAAGAGACTGCTTAAAAAGCTCGATAGATTGATCTTCAATTTGGCTGATAGCCATTAAATCCACCTCGTCGTAGTCCATTCCATCAATCAGATTAACAGCTTCGTTATAATATAAAACGCCCAGATTGTAATTAGCTTTCATGTGGTTTGAGTCAATTTTTAATATTTTTTCATAAGCTGCCTTGGCCCCTTCCAGGTTTACCCTGGCCCTGGTGCTATCTTTTTTATACAACTCCATGTAGTTACTGCCCAAAGCCAGTTGGAATGCTATTTCCTGTTCCTTTAAATCAATGCTTTTATCGCGGGACAATACTAAAGCATTTTTAAAATGCTCGAAGTATTCCTTTGCCGGGTCAAAATTCTTCTTTTCAACATGATCGACGGCATCGTTGTAAAAAGTAGACGACAAATACTTAATAGTCTTTAAGGCATCTGGCAGGTATTTGGACGTGTTTTCCATTTCAATTAAATGCATGAATGACTCCAAAGAAGCCAATCTGAAATACAGGGCAGCATCTGCCTCCGGCATCATTTTATAAAGGTCTTTCATGATAAATCCTTTCAGGTACCAGGTATTGGGGTCTTTTTGCCATCGTGGGTCATTACTGCTTTTTTCAATCATCTCCTTTGCTTCCCGCAGGCTTCCGGACTGGTAGAGTTCCAGTGCTTTCTTCAAGGGATTGTCCTGTGCCTTCAGACCAGAGGCCATTAAAAGTATAGAGACCAAAATTATAATCGTTTTCATGCCTTCTTTGTTAGTTTACGACCCTTGCCAGGGCTACTAATTGACTACTTATTTTAAGATTATACTTTTCCAGATTGCTGCGATTCACCTCCATTCTCTGCTTATTCCCGGCCACATAAAAACTTATGCCGGCTCCTTGTGCTGCCAGACCTGCACCGTCGCCTACAATCAAGGTATTTTGGCCGGAAGTTATTTGAATGACCTTATATAATTGATCGCTCAGCCCGGGATCGATGTATAAAATATGGCATTTGCCGACCTCATTCACATCTTTGTAATTGGCAATTTTAAAGTTTTGCTGTCTCTTCGTTTTGGTTTGTGCTATAATACTTAATTCGTCGTAGAGTGTTGGGTAGTCTCCCAGAACACCAATGATAAAATCCCCTTCCCGCATTTCTACAGGCCATTCCACATATTTTGCAAAGCTGTAGATGAACAGTGACTTAATTTTGGCGTTTGTATCGACCTGCCCGTGTACTTTACCTGTGAATGAACCAATCATCAGTACACCCAATAATACTGAATAACCGGTACTACGAATTCTTTTCCTGTAATTGTCAGTCATTGTTTTCCTTAAATTTTCTAACCAATTGTTTTTTTTCATTGTATATCAATAAAGCCACCCTTGTCCCCCGGTAATAGACAGATATAAAAGCATCATCGATGCCCTTGTCAAAGGCCTGCTTCCTTAGCACTTCTGCTTCTTCAAGTTCATCGAAATTGCCAACCAGAAATTTTGTGAAACCTCTTGACCTGATAACGTCAATTTTACCAAGATCGAGTTCTTGATACCACCCTTTTCGAGGCTTGCGAAAAGCGCCAATTTGAACCCTGAGATTAATGTCCTTGATAAGGCTTTTGCCGTGTTTCTTAACGAGGTCATGGTATTCATTGTAGCTCATCGTTCCTTTAAACAGGTCTCTAAGTTGTTCAGCCTGGCTTTTTTCGGGTTTGTGAGGTTGAGTGTCTTCTTCTGTCATTCTCCTGCTGGTAATTATCACCTCTGATAAATCCTGGTAATCGAAGTAAGCCAGGTTATCTTCAGAGTTGGTACTGAGGAGCAGGTTGTCGTCCTGGTCAAGGAAATCCATGTTGGCTCTTATTTCTTCATTATCGTCCATTCTCAATGTATATTTTGATGAATTGGCCAGATTTCTGAAATGGAACTTACCTTTGGTGTCGCTGTAGGTGCTAGCGACCATTTTCCCATTTTCATTGACCAATACCACTTTTTCACCGGGTGCCGGCTGGCCGTTCATGGACAGATTTCCTGAAATAACTATGTATTCTTCCTCAAGTTTTTTCAGCGTGACAGGTTTATCTTTAAGTTTTTGGAAAAGGAAATACGCTTCATCGTCGTTTGAATTTACGCTGAGCAGCTCTTGCCCGTTATCATCCAGAAAACTCATATTAACCTGCATGTTGTCATTGCCATCTATCATGATGACGTAGTTCTTATTCCCGGGCAGATTCCGGAACCGAAATCTGCCGTTTTCATTGGTACGGGTCGAGTCGATGATATGCTGGTTTTCGTCGGTCAGGTAGACCATTTCATCCACTTTAGCCTTATTATCTTCAAATACCGACCCGTCGATGTCAATGTTGCTGTAGTATTTTTTTTCGGTGAATAATTTATTTCCTGATTCATAGTTTTCCTCCAGGCTCAACGGCGCACTCATATCCTGGAAACGTCTGATGTTTTGTCCATATGTAATTTTGACGAAGCAGGCAAGAAGTGGTAAAATCAATATGTGCGCTTTTTTCGTCATTGCTTACAGTCTGGGGTGGGGATTGGATATCGACTTTGTGGTTGTGGCTATGGATTTTCTGAAGTTGTAGTTCAGGCTTATCTCAAATCCTCCCCGGTTGGTTACACTTCTTAAATCCGAGATAATGAGATCATAATTGACTCCCAACTGAAAGTTTTTAAACTCAAAACCTATGTTGGCAATGACGGCATCTGTATTTCTCAACCATGCCCCGGCCGTAACAATTTGGTTTTGGGTGTTTGATGCCAGATTATATGCAAGCAACAGGCCGTTGTTAATGACATTTGAGTTGTTTTGCTGCATAAAAACCAGGTTAGGAACCATATACACCCTGGCTCCCACACCGAATTTTCCACCACCATGAACTACATAGCGCCTTATTAAACCTGCCTGAAAGTCCAGTAAGACGGCATTATCACCCAGCAGGCTTTCACCATTTTCCAGACTTTGATCCCGGCCACTGCCATCTGCCCATTGGGCCTGGGTAGATAGGTTGCCAAAGTTCAGATTGGTTTGATCGATTCCCCCCTGCAATCCAAAAGTCAGAAAATGGTTCCCCGAGGCACTAAGAGATTTATGATAGGCTATGGATAACATGGCTTTCAAATTTCATAAATTCGGCATTGGCAGTTGCCGATGCCTGTGGATTAGGAGCTGTGGGGGATTACCATGATCGCTTAATCCTAATTTTAGTCTTCCATCCAGCTTTATCACAGAAGGATCATTAATGAGTTTTTTACCTACGGTCAAAAGCGAAAATTCTTTTTCACAATGAATCAGGGAAAAATTATGGAGATCAACTTTGACGGTAAAGTTCCTTTGGTTATTCAAAAAAACCTCATCGATGAGATTATTCGTTACCAGGAACTTATTGAAATTGTTAACCGTGGCAGGTGAACCGCTGCCTAATGATGCCAGTGTAACATCTGTAATGATGGCATAGCCCAAATTTACCATGTTTGTATTTGCCCCTCCTGATTCTACAATCAATTGTTCACCAGACATACGCCCATTATTTTTCAAAAAACCTTTGAGTCTGATTTTATCGAAAGTCAGAACCCCCATGATGCCGATTTCCAGTCTGCCAATGTCTTCAATGAAGATATCTATAGTTGCTGTAATCCGATGATTAACTATGATATCGTCTGAGGGTGAAGGCACAATACCCAGGTACAGGGTGGATGGGTTGTGCCAATCTCCGTCACCTGCTGTCGTAAATGTAGCTGCCGGCGTGCCGGAGTGATTGAGTAGCACAACAACAACAAAAATAAATAATGACCTGATTACACACTTTTTCACCAATGCGGAGTTTTACACATTCATGTCTAGCAACCAGGCAATATTAGCGACATTGATATCAAAGAGAAAGCCGGTTGGGGGATCTAAATTACAAAAGTAATTTTTGCTCAAAATATGTCAGGAAACACGCATTACAAATCGGGACTCACTCACCTGTTGAAGGTGTGTTTGTTAGATTAAATAATTATTAATATCTAAAATCAATTATTTATTTTAATTCTTCTTTGGTTTTAATTTATGCCTCGGAGCTACGAATAAGATAGCATGGTAAACAAAGGCTACTCATAACCTGATTGTCTTTATGTAAAAGAGCCGAATGATATCCTGCGAAAAAACAAGCTCGATGTACCCCTGGTCATTTAATCAATTAAATGAGTACTGAAATGTGGGTTAAAGTACTGAGAAGCAATCCCTATCAGAAGAAAATTCATCTCCCGGAACTAATCCGGTTTTAGAATTACTTTGCCATTTCTTCCTGGCGACTCCATATGAGCGACCGCTTTTTTTATATCTTCCAGGGAATAGGCAGCTTCTATATCGGCTTTTACTTGTTGTGTGGCTAGTACAGACAATATATGCCGTGAAACGGTGGCCATTTCTTCTCCCGAAAGACTTCCAAACCAGTTAGTCAGCCAAAAGCCTTTGATAGTGATGTTTTTAAAAATCAGCAAACCCGCGTTGAGTTCCATATGCTGAAGGCTAAGCATCCCATATGTGGTAAGCATGCCGTCTCGGCCCACACAATCAAGGGCTTTTGTACCCAACTCTCCACCTACGGCCTCAAAAACGTTTTTTACCCCCTTTTTATCTGTAATTTCCATCACCCTGGTTTTCAGGTCATCGACCTCTGTGTTGATTACTGCTGTAGCCCCCATACTTTTTAACAGGTCAATTTGTCGATCATTTCTGACTGTGCAAACGGTATTTATCTTTCTTTCCTGGCACATCTGAATAACAAATTTAGCACAGGCCGATGCACCGGCTGTCAACAATAACCAATCACCGGCACCCAACCCGGAAGTTTCGAGCATACCGTAGGCTGTAAAAGGGTTAATAAATGCCTGACAGGCGGCTTCGTCGTTAATCTGATCTGGTATAGGAATCACTGTTTTTGCGGGCAGACAAGTGTATTCCTGCCAGGCCCCTATCGTGGTAAAGACTACCCTGGTACCCGGTGCTATTTGTACACCTTCCCCACAGGTATGTATCCGCCCGGCGCCTTCAAATCCCGCCGGAGATGGCAGCTTGGGTTTTAATCCATACAACCCCCGGATAAACATGATGTCTGCCGGATTAATGTTGCAGGTACTGACTTTTACTACCACTTCACCCGGCCCTGGTTCAGGCATATTTATATCTATCAGGTTCAATACATCACCGGGCAGGCCGGTCTTTTCAAATTGGACACTTTTCATTTCAGTCTGGATATTTGTTATTCATGCATACTAAATTTAAATATAAGCATAAAAGATGATTCGGGTTATTGCCCGGTTACATTTTTTGATTTGAAGGTATGTATAAATACAATTTCTTTCTTCTCATAACACATTACTGATTTAAAAGTAAGCCGCCTGAAATTACTCTTGGCGGTTTCTTTTTTAATTGCAAGATTTTCACGATTATATCTAATTCTATCAAAATATCCCTTAAATTTGGAGCACAGGGAATATTAGGCGTATTTCCTGCTTCCACCTGATTAAAAACATAGATTGTTTATCTGTAAAAAATGAAAAGGTTAGCCTGGCTTATAATTATTGTGACACTTCCCATTACAGCTTTCTTTCAATACAAAAAGTATACAAAGTTTAATCCGCCATCTATCTACGAATATCCTGTAAGTGACAGCATCGACATCCACTATTACGATCCTTTGATGGTGGAAAAGTATTACGAAAATGTCTATCGCCTTGAAAGTTTAGCCAGAGAGTTGTGGTATGACAAAGGGCTCGATATTAAATTTCCGGATCCTGCAATTGCAGGAAGTGCAGCAGAATTGAAGTTTTACGGGCAATTGTGGGCCACCACCCGGGTTTTACAGAAAAAACTGTTATACTCTACCCGGCTAAAGACAATGGGTTTTAATAACCTCGATATCAAACATATTGTCGAAGCAGGTATTGATCCGGACTTTCTGCGTTATGCTAACAAACAACAATTACTGGGTTTGAAAATGGGAGACGAGGGGCAGGCAGTTTGGGAAATTCAGGATTTTTTGTTGAAAAAATCCTACGATATTCCTTTCGATGGTGTATTTGGCATAGAAACACAAGAAAGTTTAGTAGATTTTCAGAAGAAAAATAATTTGATACCTTCCGGTATTGTCAATAAAAAAACATTAAAAGTATTAATAGAATAAAAGTATAGCAATGGCCAAGCAATCTAAAACCACACAGGAAAACAACACCGGCACGGAAGATCCGAAATTAGCTGCCATCAAGGAAATAATTTTTGGTGAAAACATCAAGGAATATGATAAGGAGTTTCGCAGCCTGCATCATCAGATAGATGAACAACGAAAAGATCTCCAGGCTAAAATTGATCGCTTGAAGGAAGATTTGAATAACCTCATTACAGAGACCAAAAATGATTTTTCAAATCAGCTCGGTACCTTAAGGCAGGAAGCCTTTGACCGGCTCACCCGGTTAACAGAAGAGAAAAACCAGGAGAAGCAGTCGTTGGGCGAAATGCTCATTGAGGTTGGTAAAAAGTTGAAATCCTCGTAAGATGTTGGTCGTATCTACCTAATTTGCGCCTTAAGATGAATAAAGAAAAATTTGAGGTTTTAAAAGATATCCTGTTTGAAGATGCAAGGAAGCGAAATGAGGAACTGGCCAGTAAAGTGAATGCTATTGACGAGATTATCAGTGATCGGGAAAAACTCGAGCCCAGAATTGCGCCTATATTGGAAGATCAGGTAGAATTCCTGGAAAAGAATTTTCCGCAGCTATTTGGAAACGCCATTACTGCTTCAATCAGGAAACAAATCAAAGAATCACAGGAAGAGGTTGTTGACGCCCTTTATCCGATCATGGGTAAAATGGTAAAAAAATATATATACCGGGAACTGGCTTTGCTATCCGAAAGAATTGACAGGCAACTGGAGAAAGCTTTTTCGTGGGAGGGCTGGGTGACAAGAATAAAGGCGTGGTTTGGGGGCGTTAGTGAAAAGGAGATAATTATGAAGGGGTTGGCCAGGCCACATTTGGAAGAGGTTTTTATCATACAACAGCATACCGGCCTGTTAATCGGAAGCTATTCGAAAAACAACACGCTGGATAAAGATATGATTGCCGGAATGCTAACAGCCATTAAATCTTTTGTCAAAGACGCCTTTAGGGGTGGGGGCCAGGAGCTTGAAACCATTGAGTATGAAAACTACAAGTTGGTAATCAGTAATTTAAGGTCATTTTACGTGGTACTGGTATTTACAGGTTTTATGAATGCCGGTTTCAGGTCTGAACTGGATGATATGCTGGTGGATTTCCAAAAAGAAGTGTTGGAAAAATATCTGGCAGATAAAGAAATCTTTTCTAAAGACCAGTTGACACAATTGATAAAAGCGCAATTCGATAAACTTAACGATGGGGAAAAGTAAAAAAGTAATTCTCTTAGGCAATTTTGGGGTAGGAAAGACTTCACTGGTGAGACAATATGTTTTTCATCAATTTTCAGAAGAATACATGACCACGATTGGCGTGAGAATTGATAAGAAAGTGGTTACCATCAACAGGGATGAGGTGTCAATGATCATCTGGGATATTGCAGGGGAGTCAACCCATCAGAAAATCCCGGACTCATACAAGCTGGGTGCCCACGGCATTATTTACGTAATAGATGTCCTGAGACCCTCTACCTACAAGTCCATCGAAGATGAAATGATTTCTCTACAGGAACTCTTGCCCAACGCGCCAATTGTCAAGGTGGCCAACAAAATTGACCTTTTAACCGAAAAAGAACGCGTCGAAATCGTGAATAATCTACCTTTGAACGATTATGTTTTATGCAGCGCGAAAAATGGCGAAAATGTGGAAAAGGCATTTTATAAACTCGCCGGGAAGTTAATCTGATAAAGTATCCCGGCGACTTTTAATAAATAGTAATTTTATTCAGATGAAACTGCAGGATTTCAAATCTAAATTTCTGAGGAGTTGGGTTCAATTTGTTTTGATCAATGAAAAAGGCCATCTGTTGGAAACCTGCAATACATTGTTCAGTTTTCCGGATTCCCCCGGAAATTTGTTTGATGAAATCCCGTTTCTGGAAAGTATCAGTGAACTGCTTGCTGACCTTAAGCCAGGGGAGGAGATAAGCTTTCCGTGTATTAATGTGGATCTTTCGGGTTTCAGTGGGTTTTGTGACTATGTTTTTTACAAAATCAATTACGATGGAAAAGCGGCCACGCTATGGATACTGATGAATTTCACGGATCATTATAAAAATTTAATGGGTCTTCAGCAGCAGAGAAACGAATCTGTCATCCAAAAAGAGCTGCTCGAAGTTGAAAAAAAAATGCTATTCTGGCAGGAGCGTTGCTCAGGTATAAAAACGAAGAGTTAAAAAGGGTACAAAAGCTTAAAACCGATTTTTTTTCTAAGATAAGTCATGAGGTAAGGACGCCCATCAATGGTATACTGGGCCTATCGAAATTACTCCGGGAACAGGACGATCCCCAGGTGATTCGTGAATATGCAGGAATTATTTATGAAACATCCAAACACTTATCGAGCATTGTTAATGATGTACTGGATTTGTCCAAAATCGAATCGAATAAAATGGCATTCGCGAAGACAAACTTTAATGTCAGATCCATAGTTGATGCGGCGATATCTGCTTTTGTATACCTCGGCAGGGAAAAAGGTATCGAGGTCATCTCCGCTGTTGCAAAAAGTGTTCCCGGCATTTTGACAGGTGATCCGGTAAGACTTTCCCAGGTATTATATAATTTATTAAATAACAGTTTCAAGTTTACAGACCAGGGGCAGATATCCCTCGATGTCTCTGTGCATTCGGAAAAGGGCAAAACAGTTGCCATTCAGTTCGAGGTGAAAGATACCGGGATTGGCATATCCGAAAAAAACATTAAAAAGATTTTTGAACCCTACCGACAGGCCCCTTCAGGTACCGGCAGAGATTATGGCGGCACAGGCCTGGAGTTACACATTGTACAACAATTAATTGAACAACAAAACGGATCCATCCGGGTTTCAAGCCAACCTGGCATCGGGACAACCATAACATTTATTTTGCCTTTTGCTTTTCCGGACCCTACCCCGGTTGCCAGGGAGAAAAAACATGTGATAGTTACTAAAAAACTGAACATACTTGTTGGTGAAGACAATCCCTTAAACCAGATAATATTGAAAGAGTTTATAAAAAAATGGGATTTTGATTCTGAAATAGTAGAAAATGGACACGAAATAATTAAGAGACTCGGTGATGCTCACTATGATCTGATTATCCTCGATTACAAAATGCCGGAGATGGATGGGCTTCAGACTTTACAACACATTAGTTCAGCATTTGGTCAGAAGGTTAACACCATACCGGTGATCTTGTTTACAGGTGAACTTCAGGAAGCTATATTGAATGAATTCAACCATCTCGGTGTGAAATCGGTGCTCCATAAACCTATTGAGCCGGAATCTTTACTTGAAGCAATAAAAAACATTTTCGGAGAACCGGATTTAGCCTGTGGCTTTAATCTGGCCTATGCCGTTGAAATGACCGGTGGAAACCGAAAACTGATCCATGATATGATTGACATATTCATTCATACAATGCCGGAAGAGCTGGAAAAAATGAGAAACCTGGCAGTGGCGATGGACTGTGAAACCTTAAAAAAGACCGCCCATAAAATAAAACCCAATTTTCACTATATGGGGATTGGAGAAGCGGAAGGTGTTTTTGAATTACTGGAAAATGAGTTGGAAACCACCAAAAATAGCAAGCAAATGGTGATTACGATCAATGCACTACAACTTATTGTGGAATGCGCCATTCAAAAATTGAAGGTTGAGCAGCGGAACTGGGTGAATTAAAGGTTTAAAAAAGGACTTGAATTTGATAGATAATAGATATTTACTGATTAAATTAAGGTGATCACAAATCACCGAACCCTGTAATGAAACAAAATAATACATCGAAAGAAACCAATTGCATACATAGCAAATTTCGGGACAAAGACGCTTTAGGAAGCATCAATACCCCCATACACGCTTCTTCATCTTATGACTACCGGACACCTGCGGAAACAGTGTATCCGAGGTATTATAATACGGTCAACCAAAAGGAAATTGTGCAGAAACTCTGCGCGCTGGAGGAAGGGGAAGACGGGTTGCTTTTTGCTTCCGGTATGGCAGCCATCAGTGGCACCTTGTTTGCTTTACTGAAGGCAGGGGATCATGTTGTTTTTGCTTCTCAGTTGTATGGTGGTACGTTTAATTTGATTAAATCCGAGTTCCCAAAATTTGACTTGGGTTTTTCCTTTGTAAGCGGAAATAATGCCAGAGATTTTGAGACTGCGATACAACCTAATACAAGGATTATCTACATAGAAACGCCTTCTAACCCCTTACTAGATATAATTGACATACAAGTTGTCGCAGCGGTGGCAAAGAGGCATAACTTATTGACTGTCATTGACAATACATTTGCATCACCGGTAAATCAGAATCCTTTGGCACTGGGTATGGATGTGGTAATTCACAGTGGCACCAAGTATCTCGGAGGCCATAGTGATCTTTGCTTTGGTGCTGTAATTACTTCGGCTGAAATCGCAGAAGTATTGTACAAGAGTGCTATCAACTTCGGAGGCAGCATTAATGCCATGGATAGTTATCTCATTGAACGCAGTCTGAAGACCCTCGCGGTAAGAGTGCAACGCCAAAATGAAAATGCCGGATTACTGGCGGAGTTTTTGTCCGCGCATGAGATGATCGGTAAGGTTTACTATCCCGGACTGAAAGCCCATCCGGGGCATGAAATCGCTAGCCGGCAAATGCGGGGTTTTGGCGGAATGCTGGCTTTTGAGCTGAAAATTACTGATGGTCAGGCTGTGGACTGTTTTTTAAACGGACTTTCTCTCATTCAACCGGCAATAAGCCTGGGGGGTGTAGAAACAATCATCTGCTCTCCGGCCCGTACCTCACACATAAAAATGAGCCGGGAACAGCGAATGGAGATGGGGGTGACAGATAGTCTGTTGCGGCTATCGACCGGGATTGAAAAGGCAGAAGACCTGACCGGCGACCTGGACTTTGCCCTTAACCTGGTGAAGCAACAAGCAGGAAACAATATTCCGGCCTGACCAGGATTAACCGGATGTTCTGCCACAGCATAAATTTTTCACTAACCATACATTTATGATGAAAAAGGTAATGAACTGCATCGCCGTAGATGACGATCTGCTGTCACTAAAAATTCTCGAAGGTCTGATCGCCAAAACGGATCTGTTGCATTTTATGGGCTCCTTTGGTAACGCTGTCGAAGTGGCCAATTTGACAAGGAAAGAAGACATCGACCTTATATTCCTCGACGTGGAAATGCCCGAGATGACGGGGCTGGAGCTCATTAAAATTCTGGACAAAAAACCACAAATTATCATCGTAAGCAGCAAAAAAAAATATGCTCTGGATTCTTACAATTATGATGTAGTTGACTATCTGCTCAAACCCGTGAAGAATTATGCCAGGTTTCTGCAAGCTGTTCAGAAAGCATACAAAAACTTTCAGCAATTGATCACTAAAGAGGCTGATGACTATATCTTTATCAAGGTAGACTCCCTCTTATTGAATTTTAATTTTAACGATATTCTTTGGGTGGAGGCTTACGGTGATTACGTGAAAATACACACTGATGCAAAAATATATACCGTATATTCTACCCTGAAAACGATGGAAAAAAAATTGCCGAAAGATGAGTTCTTCCGTGTTCACCGTTCTTATATTGTACGTGTAGATAAAATTAAGAACGTAGATCAAAGCAATTTGCAAATTAAAAACAAAGTCATCCCCATCAGCAATACATACCGTCAATCCTTTTTTGAAAGGATTAATACCTTATGATCATCGCCGGATACCGTTGAATTGCATCCATCGGTACACGCTAAATGCCAAAAAATGCAGAGATATTTTATCCGTCCGGCATTTCCCCCGAAACAACGAGGAAGGCTTCCAGCTCATCTATAATCTCAGGATCATTCCCTCTTTTATAATAAATTAGAGCATGTTTTAATCTTAAGTGCAGATGCTATGCTAGGAAATGATGATGCTATGTTAAGAAATAATGATGCTATGTTAAGAAATGGTGATACGTCAAAAAAAGCGGCGATTCTAATTGTTGAAGATAACGAAATTGATTTCCAGATTGCGGAGATTATGCTCAAAAAGGTTCTCGGCAACATAATCATCGATTGGTGCCAAAATGGTGAGGAAGCTTTTTCCTATTTGTATGATTTGAAATCTGGCTTGCCTGATCTTATTTTACTGGATATCGACATGCCGATTATGAATGGAAAAGAGTTTCTCAAACTTAGATCCCGGAACAATTCTTTCAGAAATATCCCGGTAATCGTGTTAAGCTCTTCCGTTTGGGACAATGAAAAGGAAGAATGCTTGAAACTGGGTGCTATTAACTTTATCGAAAAACCACTCGGCGTCGATGCCATCAACAACACCGTGAAACTATACACCTTTATACGCACAAACACAGATACTAATTGACAGTTGACAATTTACAATTGACAATTATCTACCATGAATCACCTATGTCTATTCCCTGCTTGGAACCATCGACTATTAATTGACAGTTGACAATTTACAATTGACAATTATCTACCGTCAATCACCTACGTCCATTCCCTGCTTGCAACTATCCCCTACTAATTGTCAATTGTCAATTATCAATCACCTCAAACACATGCTCCAAAACTTCCCCATACTGATCTACCAGAGTAAGCTTATGCATGCCAGGATCGGGTTGTAGAGAAATTTGGTGAGACCTTACCGTCTGCGCCAGAAACTTTTCATTGAGATGCCAGAATATTTTGGTATTTGAGCGTTCATGCGCTACTTCAAACACCACCGAACCGGGATTACCGTCCAGTTCACGCGGTATGAAAAATCTGGCCTTTTTCCCCGGGTATATAATTTTCATAGAGCCCTGGCCCATTGTCAGGCCTTTGCAGTCTTCGCGGAAAGGGGGAAGGCTTTTGTAGCGGGCACTTTTAGACCGGTAATAATAAGCCTGAACAGGTGGCAGGATCAGCCAGGGTTCACTTACAATGTTTTGGATCTTTTCACATTGGCTGTTAACACGAAATTTTTTCGTAGCATCCAAATGTACCAGTCGGTGATAGGGACAGGTGCTAGTGAGCAGGCCTTTTTTGGGTCTGTAAATCGTATCTACGACCGGACAAAATTTGTTATTCCGGTACCCTGATTCGCGGCAAACGGGAATTTTTAACAGATCACTTTTTGGAACCGGAAACCATTTGGAACCAGGTAGCTGGTCAAAAACATCAAATAAGATCGGCCCGGCCGTATTGATTCCGGTTAATCCGGGACGCCCTTCTCCGTCAGCGTTACCCACCCAAATGCCAACCACATACGCCGGTGTAATTCCTATGGCCCACCCATCACGTAATCCAAAGCTGGTGCCGGTTTTCCAGGCTATTTTTTGTGATGAGTCATAGTACCGCCAGGACGCATCTTCGGCAGGGCGGTAGACATCGAGCATTGCCTGGAAAGTCAGCCAAATGGCTGCAGCACTAAATTGACTATGTGACTGATTACCTGTTTTACGGCTTTCCTGAAGGGCTTGCAAATCATATACAGGCATATGGAGGTCCTGATCATTATACCGTTGGGGTTCAGGATATTTAAAAAAATTGTTTAAAGTACGCGCCATGTTGGCATACAAACCACAAATTTCCCAAAGGCTACCTTCAGCACCTCCCAAAATCAGGGATAAGCCGTAATGGCTGGACGGAAAAGTCAGGCTGGACATACCATAGTTTTTCAGCAAATAATGGAACTTTTCTACCCCATAATCCTTTAACATGTGAACAGCGGGTATATTAAGCGATCTGGAGAGTGCCTTATCGGCATGCACAGCACCATCGTAGGTTTTGGAAAAATTTTTTGGTGCAAACCCTTGAATGAAAGTGGGAATATCGGGCAACAGGGTTTTGGGAAGTATCAAACCCTCTTCAAGCATCGATGCATAAAGAAAAGGTTTAAGAATACTTCCCGTGCTGCGGGGTGCGCTGATTATGTCGACTTGTTCAGCATGCCCATCATCGTTTCCGTCACCAACATTTCCAAGGTAGGCCAGCACCTCTCCGGTGCTTACCGAGAGTGCTATTAAAGCGGCGTTGTGTATTTCATTGCCCTTCAGGCTTTGATGATGGAAGTTCAGTATTTTAAAAAATTTATTCTGAAAGTTACTATCGATGGTGGTTTTGATTTTTTGTCCTTTCTTACCGTCTTTGATGACCTTATCCATCAGGTGATAACTTAGTCGCGGTACAGGAAAAGGCTTGCCTGGCAACGGTTCATCCACGGCCAGGGCCATGGTCATTGAGTCTATAACACGATTTCGATAAAGTTTGGTTAACAAAAAATCTCTCTTTTTTTTAAGCTGTACCTGATTTTTTCCGGGAAAGATTAAACCGGGTTGATTAGGCAAGACTGCCAGCGTCGCATGCTCTGCCCATGACAATTCATAAGGGTTTCTTCCGTAATAGCGCCAGGCGGCAGTTTCAAGACCCACGGTGTTACCGCCAAAAGGGGCATAGGTAGCGTAGAATTTCAGGATTTCATCTTTTGTGCAGGCTAGCTCCAGCCTGGTTGCCAGCAATATTTCTTTGATTTTCTCCCAAACCGTGCGCTGTTTGTTTTTTCTGCTTAACCTGATTACCTGCATGGAAATAGTACTGCCACCGCTTACAATTTCCCCGGCAGAGAGGTTTTGAGCCAGCGCACGAACAAGAGAGACCGGATTAAATCCAACGTGCCGATAGAAATATTGATCTTCAAAATATAGCAGGCACTTTTTAAAATTTTCCGGTATGGAATCCGGTGAAGGGAAGCGCCATTGGCCATCTTCTGCAATCCTGGCACTTAGTAAATGTCCGTTTCTATCTTCTATTACCGTGCACGTAGGAGCATCAAACAGGTTTTCAGGCAATGAAAAATAATAAATCACCGCCATCATCACCAGCAATGAGGTAAGGCCCGCTCTGATTACTTTTTTTCGGGCAAAAGTCTTTCTAAAGCGATTCACACTTTAAAGATAAACAAATACCGAAATGAGGCAGGGTAAAATTAAGTATTTAACCTTTTCTAACGCGATAGTTCCTCGATAAACGTAATGTATTCACGCATGGCCTCATCCGGTGACTTTCCTTTGAGCGACTCCCAGGCATTATATTTTGCGGCGGCTTTGAAATCAAAACCCCCGGGCTTTTCACCTTGTACATCACCCTCCGTAGCTTGTTTGTAAAGGGCATAAATTTTTAATAACACCTCGTTTGACGGCTTTTGGGCCAATTCTTTTGATTGTTCTACAGCTTGCTTAAACTTTTCTTCGAGACTCATAAAAGTGTGTATTGTTAATGTATATAAGTTTTTCCGCAGATTACAGCAATCAATTTAACATAACGGTCACTACTGGGTTGTTCATGATGAAAACACCTGATTCTTTGGCCAACAGTTCCCAATTTAGTTGTCTTTGCTAACAAACCCCGGCTGCACGCCTGGGGTTGTGCCACTTGATTGTATAAATGATCGTAGTTATGGTCAGTTAACAACTTACTTGCCCATATTTATCCATAAATCTGTGAATCAGACCGGCACCTTTGAAGGGTGTTATCCTGTCCTTATAAATCAACCCCTGATTTTTAGCCAGCATATAGACGATAAAACAGGTCATTGAGATATTTCATTTTCCTGCCCGACCGAGGATTTTTGGGTGCCATATGTACAAGAGCAAAGCAAGTGACCTATGCAGAATCCAAGCTACTGTATGGCTGGTTTTGATTGATTATGTTTATGCTACCTTTGGTCTAAAGGAACGTAATCACGTTCATTTTCCCCTGTATATATTTGCCTGGGTCTTCCAATAGGTTCGCGGTTTTCCCGCATTTCTTTCCACTGGGCAATCCAGCCGGGTAATCTGCCTAAGGCAAACATAACCGTAAACATATCGGTGGGTATACCCATGGACCGATATATAATACCGGAGTAGAAATCCACGTTAGGATAAAGCTTGCGCTCAATAAAATATTCATCATGAAGCGCCGCTTCCTCAAGACCTTTTGCTATCTCCAGTACCGGATCATCCACACCTAATTTTTCGAGCACCTGATCTGCGGCCTTCTTAATAATCCGTGCTCTGGGGTCGAAGTTTTTGTAAACCCTATGCCCAAAACCCATTAACCTGAAGGGATCTTCTTTGTCTTTGGCCTTATTCAGATATTTTTTGGTGTCACCTCCGTCGGCCTTGATATTTTCCAGCATTTCGATAACTGCCTGGTTGGCACCACCATGCAGTGGTCCCCACAGCGCATTGATGCCTGCTGAAATGGAGGCATACAAACTGGCTTGTGCAGATCCGACAATCCTCACTGTCGAGGTGGAGCAGTTTTGTTCGTGATCAGCATGTAATATCAATAACTTGTTCAAGGCATCGCTCACTATGGGATCGACTTCATATTTTGCTGCAGGAACGGCAAACATCATTTTAATGAAATTCGAACAATAACTTAATGAATTATCCGGATAGTTGAAAGGGTGGCCTAACTCGTTTTTATAGGCCCAGGCGGCCATGGTAGGCAGCTTTGCCAATATCCTGATAATACTTAGGTATACGCCCTGACTGGACCGGTTAGGGTCCAATGACTCGGGATAAAAAGCCGTAAGTGAACAAACCAATGATGACAATACACCCATAGGATGTGCGTTGGAAGGAAAGCCTTCCAGGATCCCTTTGATGTCCTCATGCAACATGGTATGTATTTTGACGTCATTCACAAACTTATCATAAGCCTCCCTGGTAGGTAATTCTCCGTAAATTAATAAATAAGTGACTTCCAGAAAATCCGATTTTTCAGCCAATTCTTCAATACTATATCCTCGATATCTCAGTATTCCTTTTTCACCATCCAAAAATGTAACCGCGCTGGTTGTCGAACCGGTATTTTTATAGCCCGGATCAAGCGTAATAACACCACTTTGTCCTCTTAATTTGCTTATATCCACTGCTATTTCATGTTCGGACCCTTCAATAACTGGAAGTTGGTAAGACTTGTCATCAATCTTTATTTCGGCTGAATTAGGCATATTCTATTTTATTATTTTTAGCGAATTATTTTCAAGTTTGGCGGTGAAGACACCGGCGAAATTAATTAAAAAAAGCAAGATTTTAAAACCATTGAACAAGATAAAAAGGGCATCAATTGTTGCCCAGGATCAACGGGAGCCCCCCCTCTCCACTACCTATCACGATCACTTTTGAATTGGGCGAATTGGCCAGACTGGTGGTAGCCTCGATACCCCTCATTTTTAGCAGGTTATTGGTCAGACTGTTATTGATAATATCATTGGCTTTGGCTTCTCCCTCTGCTGCAATTCTTTTTCTTTCTGCCTCACTTCTTTCTTTTTCCAGCCTGAACTGGTAAGCCAGGGCTTCCTGTTCTTGTTTTAACTTGCTCTCAATAGCCAGTTTTATTGGCTCCGGTAATATAATGGATCTGATTAATAAGGCCCTCATTGAGATATTATTGTCTTCCAGTGTTTTCTGTGTCTCACTCACGATGGTGGTCTCAACCTCGGCCCTTTTCGTGGAATAGATTTCTTCTGCAGTGTATCTGCCCATGACCTGTCTCACCGCCGAACGCACTTCGGGTACCACCAATCTTTCTACGTAAGCCTTGCCAAATACCTCGTGCAGGTATCCGATCCTTTCATATATCGGATGGAAGCGAACGGTTACGTCAACATTGATCGATAATCCGCTTTTATCCAAAACATCCATCTTTTCTTCCGCAGTGTTTTCTTTTACGTCATACCGGATCAAGTCATTCCATGGCGCCTTGTATTTGAACCCAGGCGTAATTACATTGTCCCTGTCTAACCCCCCGCCGAATTTTTTGAAGATCACAGCGCGTTCACCAGGATGTATGGTGTAAAAAATACTGGAAGAGAATCCTATGATAACAACCAGGGCTACGACAATTATTATTATAAACGGCAAAAATTTTCGATTATCCATATAACATTAAATTTTGTTGTTTTTGCGAATATACTACAAAAATTTTGTCTCTTTTTGTGATATCCCCAATTCACTCGCAAATCTTGTAGGAAAACAAAGAATTGGGCTTGTATGTTTCGGCTATTTGTGATTTAGTACGGGATTGATCCTTAGCGCTGATGCTTTATTCCTGAGCATCAGGTTGTTTGTAGGGTGTTATTGGATTGCCAATATTTTAATTCCTGTGGGATTCGTGTTGCGGGTTCCGGGTTGCAGGTTGAGGGGTTACGGGGTCGCTAATACCCACATTCCGTAATCCACACCCCGTAACCCCTCAACCTGCAACCCGCACTCCACAACTTAAGCACCCGAAGGAAACCCTTGGTTCATGCCACTGATTTTTTCATAACTCCTTACCGGGGTTGTTCAAAACCTGAGATAAAAAAACTGTTTTTTTTTAAATTAAAACTTGGGAAAATACCAAAAAAGATCGTATATTTAGATGTTACAACAATCTTTCAATATTTATTGAAATAAAAAAGAGTGGTAGAGTGGTAGAGTGGTAGAGTGGTAGAGTGGTAGAGTGGTAGAGTGGTAGAGTGGTAGAGTGGTAGAGTGGTAGAGTGGTAGAGTTTATAAGAGAAGATTGTATAGGTCAAAGCAGAGGTAATGCGCTCTTTAGCCCGGTGATTAGGGGTTATAATTTTTTTGAGTTGATGAGATGGAGATTACCTGGATTACATCATGAAGATGTTTACTTTACAAGAAGTTAGGTGATCCGTCAACATTCGTTTTAAGGTAAATAGGATATGCAATTAGTTTAGTTTTCGAATAAAAATACATGGTTGTGGACAACAATCCATGATTAGTTAGTGTTCAAAGTGAAAAGCCCTGATACCACTGGTAATTGTCATCAGGGCTTTACTTTTTTACCTTAAGTCAGCACAACGCATCAGCAGGTAGAATTTTCTGCAAAAACCGGGATAGAGCGGTAACAACAAAATAAACAACTGTCGACGCTTGCCGTTACCCGCTTCATATCAAAGCTACTTGAAAAAGCTGGCAGCCTTTTCAAATTTTTCTTTTATCTGCCGGGTACACAGGTTGCCAATACTTCCTTCATGTGTATGATTGAGCTGTTTTTGAGGCTGGTATCGATCATTGGCGATTTCATTGGCCACTGCTACATAAGCGTCCCTGAATGACAATCCATTGACTACTTTTTCGTTGACGGCCTCTACACTGTACAGGTATTTGTACCGCTCCTCCTCCATGAACCCGTCTTTAATAATTATCTGATCCAGCATAAACGCAGTGATATGTAAACATGATTTGAGGGTCTCTATCGATGGGATCAACGATTCTTTCAGTAGCTGGAGATCCCTGTGATAGCCGCTGCTCAGGTTGTTGGTAATAAACCCGATTTCGGTTGGCAGCATTTGAATTTTGTTACATTTGGCCCGCACCAACTCAAATACATCGGGATTCTTTTTATGAGGCATGATGCTGCTGCCGGTGGTTAACTGGTCGGGAAAGGTTAAAAAGCCATAATTCTGTCCCATGTATAAGCAAATGTCCATCGCTAATTTACTTAGTGTACCGGCGATGGCAGCCATGCCGGCAGCCATAGACCTTTCCACCTTTCCACGGCTCATCTGGGCGGCAACTACATTGTACTTCAGGTCTTCAAATCCTAACGCCTGCGTAGTAAAGGTACGATTCAGTGGAAAGGATGAGCCATAACCTGCTGCTGACCCCAAAGGATTTTGGTCCGCGATCCGGTAAGCCGCCTCAAGTACATACAGATCGTCTACCAAAGTTTCAGCGTAGGCTCCAAACCACAAACCAAAAGATGAAGGCATTGCTATTTGCATATGCGTATACCCAGGTATAACATGTTCTCGGTATTGCTCACTTAATTCAGTGAGCACCCCGAATAATGATTGTGTCCGGGCCACTATGTTTTTGATTTCGTCTTTGATATACAAATGCAGGGCGACCAGGACCTGGTCATTTCTTGACCTGCCCGTATGTATTTTTTTTCCGGTTTCTCCCAGTCGTTCGGTCAGCAGGTACTCCAGCTTGGAATGAACATCCTCAAAGCCCGATTCTATGATAAATCTTTCTGCTTCTATTTCCCGCAAAATGTCATTAAAAACCTCAAGCACCCGGTTTAATTCTGTTTGATCCAAAATCTTTATTTTTTCCAACATTTTTGCATGTGCCATCGAAGCCAGCACGTCATATTTTGCGATGTATGCATCCAGTTCATAGTCTTTGCCGACAGTAAACTGTTCGATTAACTTATCGGTGGAAAATCCTTTTTGCCAAAGTTTTGTCATAGTTTTTTTAATGGAGTTTATCAATATTACCCAATAGCGCATTATAAATATCGATACCGTCAGTTATTTCCCGGATAAGGACAAATTCATCTGCTGTGTGGGATCTGGCCGATTCACCGGGCCCCAGCTTGATGGATGGAATATGCAGCAGGGCCTGATCTGAAAGTGTAGGCGATCCGTAGGTTTTTAAGCCTAATTTTTTGCCAACCTTAACCACGGGATGATTTTGACTGACACCCGAGGGATTTAACCGGGTGGAACGGGGTGTTACCTGAGCGCTAATATGGCTCCTGATGATTTCGAGTGTTTCGAGATTGGAGTAGGCATCGGTGGTTCTCACGTCCACTACAAACTGGCAGCTATCCGGGATTACATTGTGCTGCGACCCGGCCTCAATCACAGTCACATTCATTTTAACAGGCCCCAGAACTTCTGAAATTTCCTCAAATTGATAGTTGCTAAACCATGCTATGTCTTTTATGGCTTTGTAAATAGCGTTTTCTCCTTCCTCCCTTGCTGCGTGGCCGGCGATGCCGTCGGTGAGGCAATCTAAAACCATCAGGCCTTTTTCTGCCACGGCTATTTCCATGGAAGTTGGTTCGCCCACTATGGCAAATGCTAAGGGTGGCAGGGTAGGGATGAGGGATTCGATGCCGTCTTTACCTGAGATTTCTTCTTCGGCAGTTGCTGCAAATACCAGGTTGTAAGGTAGATCCTGCTCATCATAAAAGTTCAGAAAGGCGGCCAGGAGCGCTACCAGACAGCCACCCGCGTCATTGCTCCCCAAACCATACAGTTTACCCGCTTCAATTACCGGCAGAAACGGATTGCGTGCATAACCGGGGTTGGGTTTCACGGTATCATGATGGGAGTTCAATAGCAATGTCGGTTTCCGGTTGTCAAAGTACTTGTTTTGTGCCCAGACATTATTTTTTTGCCGCAGGGCCCTGACACCTGATGTCTCCAGAAACCGGAAAATAATCTCTGCTGTCTGATCTTCTTCCCGGGAAATGGAAGGGGAAGCAATTAATTGTTGTAACAGGTCGATGATTATCTCGTGATCAATTTTCATGATGGATATAATACTGTTCCTCTCTCGTTGTTTAAATTCGTTGCATGTTTAATAGTGATAGATGCCACGCCGGCTCTGATGGCCTCAAAGGCGTTGTCAAGCTTGGGGATCATTCCGTCTTTAATAATCTGATCAGATTTGTATTGCTGATAGTCCTCCCAGTTGATTTCAGGTATCAGGCTTTTTTCATCATCCGGATCCAACAACACCCCGGGCTTTTCAAAACAAAAGATAAGTGATGTCTGATACAGGTTTTGCATGGCAATGGCAATGTTGGTGGCAATGGTATCTGCATTGGTATTTAGAAGCTGTCCGTTTTTATCATGGGTGATGGCACAGATGACCGGGCAGATGTCGTTTTGCAACAATGTCGCCAGGAAGTTACGGTTTACTGACTGCTCATTGAGATCTCCTGCAAAACCATAATCCACCTGTTTCACTGGCCTTTTCACGGCCTGAATAGTATTTCCATCAGCACCGGTAAGTCCAAGTGCGTTACAACGGCCGCCTTGCAACCGGGCCACCAGGTTTTTATTGATCAGGCCTGCATATACCATGGTCACAATATCCAGTGTTGGCCCGTCGGTGATTCTCCTTCCATGCCACATTTTCGGCTCTACACCCATTGCCTCTGCCGTGGAAGAGGCTTTTTTGCCACCACCATGAACCAGTATTTTTGGCCCTTTAACCTGGACAAAGTTTTTCACAAAGCTGTTCAGGCTTTGCGGGTCGTCAATGACATTTCCGCCGATTTTAATGACTTGCAACGCCTTCATGTTGTAATTCCAAAAGTTTTTTCAGCACAATTTGTGCAGCGTAAATACGATTTTCAGCCTGCTTGATCACCAGGGAATTATCAATTACCTCATCAGTGGCAATGACATTTCTTCTGACAGGCAGGCAATGCATGAACCGGCCATGGTTCGTTAATTTCATTTTATCCATGGTGATTGTCCATGCCGGATCTTCTGAAATTTTTTGCCCATAGGATTCATAGGCGGACCAGTTTTTAGCATAAACAAAATCTGCTCCGGCCAGGGCCTCCTCCTGGTTGTAATTGATGGTGACGCCACGGGTGAACTTTTCACTTAATTCATAGCCCTGAGGATGCGTTAATACTACCTCAGCATCGGTTTTCATGATCCATTCGAGGAATGAATTAACCACTGCCTGTGGTAAAGACCTGGGGTGGGGGGCCCAGCTAACAGCCACCTTTGGCCATACAATGCCCTGCTCTTTTATGGTGATCAAATCGGCCAATGATTGCAGCGGATGTAAAGTAGCCGACTCCAGGCTGATAACAGGAATGGTGGCATGGGCAATGAAGCTGGACAATACCTTTTCCTGATAATCGTCTTTCCGGTTTTTCAGCCCGGCAAAAGTACGAACTCCAAGGATATCACAATATTGGCTAATCACCTGCACGGCATCTTTGATATGCTCCTGGCTTCCCTGGTCCATCACCGCGCCGTCTTCAAATTCTATTTTCCATCCATCTTCATCGATATTAAGTGTCATGACATTCATGCCCAGGTTGTAAGCCGCTTTCTGACTGCTGAGCCTGGTCCGCAAGCTGGGATTAAAAAACAGTAAACCCAAAGTTTTTCCGCTTCCAATGGACAGGTTAACCGGCTCCTTTTTAAGGGCTATGGCCTCATTAACAAGGCTTTCGACATCATTGATGTCGCTGACAGATGTGAAGTTTTTCATAATTTCTCAGATTTCTATGGCCGCAACACGATCCATACGATTCAGCACGTTTTGTAAAACAGTATCAAAGTGTATCAACTCTTCTTTTTGAATATTTAAGGCCGGTAAAAGACGCAGCACGTTGGGATCGGAAGATGAGCCTGTGATAATATGCTCTTCTGTTAACAGAATCTTTCGCAACTCCCTGACAGGAAAATCAAATTCCAAAGCAATCATTAACCCTTTACCCCTGATACTTTTTATGCCTTCGATGCTGGCCAGGTCCTGCAGCCACCAGCTACCCAGTGATTTTGCATGCGCAATCAGCCTTTCATTTTTGATAATATCCAGTACGGCAATACCCGCAGCGCAGGCCAGATGGTTTCCCCCAAAAGTGGTACCTAACATCCCAAATGATGGTTTAATGTCCGGACTAATCAACACACCTGCCATGGGAAACCCATTGCCCATACCTTTGGCTACGGTGATAACAGAAGGCTGAATGCCAGCGTATTGATGGGCAAAAAACTTTCCTGTTCTGCCATAGCCCGACTGAATTTCGTCCAATATGAGCAAGGCCCCATGTTTTTTACACAATTCTTCTGCCGCCTCCAGAAAAGATGCCGAAGGTTCGATAATACCTCCTATGCCCTGCACACCTTCTATCACGACAGCGCAGCAATCTTCCGCTTTCAGTTTTTTTTCCAATGCCGTCCGATCATTCAAATCAATCAATGTTACTTCATGACCCCGGTTGAGTGGGGCCTGTATTTTAGGGTTATCGGTAATGGCTACCGCCGCAGAGGTACGCCCGTGAAATCCTTTATTGAAGGCAATTACCTTGCTCTTCCCGGTAAAAAATGAGGCCAGCTTTAAAGCGTTTTCAATGGCTTCCGCTCCTGAATTACAAAGGAATAACCGGTAATCTTCGTAACCGGAGAGCTTTCCCAGTTTGTAGGCCAATTCGGTCTGCAGGTTATTGATGACAGCATTAGAATAAAACCCTATCTGTTTTAGTTGTTTTTGTATCATATTGACATAGTAATGATGACTGTGCCCTACCGAAATTACTGCGTGCCCCCCATACAAATCCAGATAAGCCTCGCCTTTTTTGTCAAAAACATAGGAGCCTGCCGCCTTCACAGGTTCAATGTCAAATAATGGATATACTTCAAATAAATTCATCGTTCAAAAATCAGAAGGTACTTGGTTTAAGCTGAAGCCCGGCCTTTTCATCCATGTCAAACATTAAATTCATGTTTTGGACGGCCTGACCTGAAGCTCCTTTTAGTAAGTTATCAATGATGCTGGTAATCAGTACTTTGTCGCCATGCTTTGCCACGTTTATCAGGCATTTATTGGTATTCACAACCTGCTTCAGACTGATCGTATCTTGTGAAATAAAGGTAAAGGGTGCATTTTCATAATAGGCTTCATACATTTGTTTTATTTCGGCTAATGACAGATCAGAATAGGTATAGGATGAAGCGAAAATTCCCCGGGTAAAATTACCGCGCATAGGTATAAAGTTAATCTCGTAATTAAAGCTGTTTTGCAATGTGCCAAAAGTCTCGGATATTTCGGCGAGGTGCTGGTGGTTAAAAGCCTTGTAAATCGAAATGTTGTTGTTTCTCCAGGTGTAATGAGTGGTATCTGACAACGATTGTCCCGCCCCTGTCGAACCGGTGATGGCGTTTACATGGATGGCATTGCTCACCTGGTTTTCAGCCAACAAAGGCAAAAGGGCCAATTGAATAGCGGTAGCAAAACAGCCGGGATTGGCAATGTTATTCGCATCCCGGATGGCTTTTTTATTGAACTCGGGTAAACCGTAAACAAAGTGCCGGTTACCAAAACCGGCATTAGCCGTTAACCGGAAGTCCTGGCTCAGGTCGATGAGTTTTGTGCTATCGCTGATGTGATATTCTTTTAAAATCTGCCTGGATTTTCCATGTCCACTGCAGACAAAAAGGACATCGGTATGGGCATTAGGTTCAGCGCTGAACTTTAGTGGGGTTTCCCCCAGAAGATCCTGATGGATGGATACCACAGGCTTACCCTGCTGGCTTTGGCTGTTCACAAAGGCTATTTCCACCTCAGGATGGTGCAGTAAGATGCGTAATAACTCACCTGCGGTATATCCTGCCCCGCCAATGATTCCTGCCTTAATCATGGTTCAGGCTTTTTACGTGTTGATAAATTTTTGTTTGGTTGGCCAGGATTTTGGTGAAACCTTTGACATCGTCTGCGGTCCAGGCGTTATTCATTTCCCCATATTGTCCAAAATCACTTTGCATCAGATCATATTTAGATTCAACACCTGCAATACCAAACCGGTAAGGCGCGAGGTCAACGTACACGGTTCCTTCTACATTGGTCTGGCTGTCCTGAAGAAACGCTTCGATATTTCGCATGACAGGATCCAGAAATTGCCCCTCATGCACCATCATGCCATACCAGTTGGCCAGTTGTTCCTTCCAGTATTGCTGCCATTTGCCGAGTACGTGCTTTTCCAGGGTGTGATGGGCCTTTATAATAATTAAGGAGGCCGCAGCTTCAAACCCAACCCTGCCTTTGATCCCCAGAATGGTATCCCCAACATGGATATCACGACCAATGGCATAGGGCTGTGCGATATTTTCCAGTTCCCGGATTACTTCGACGGGTGAAAGGGTTTGATCATTCAAACCGCATAATTCGCCTTGTTTGAAATGAATTTCGACCTGCCGGGGTTCAGTATTTTTAAGTGGGGTAGGGAAGGCATTTTCCGGAAGCGCCAGATGCGAGGTCAAGGTTTCATCTCCTCCCACACTGGTTCCCCATAGCCCTTTATTGATGGAATATTTGGCTTTTTGCCAATCCTGGTCTAGCCCATGCGCTCGCAGATAGTCTATTTCTGCCTTCCTGGAAAGCTTTTGATCCCTTATGGGGGTAAGGATCTCTATCTCCGGAGCCATGATCCGGAAGATCAGGTCAAAACGTATCTGGTCATTTCCCGCGCCGGTACTGCCATGGGCCACATAAGAGGCATTTATTTTTTTTGCATAATTTACCAGTGCCAACGCCTGGAACACCCTTTCAGCACTTACTGAAAGTGGATAGGTGTTGTTTCGTAATATATTGCCAAAGATCAGGTATTTCAGGCATTGGTGATAAAAGTTTTTAGTTTCCTCCAAAACCACAAATTCATCTGCCCCGAGTTGGCTGGCCCGTTCTTCTATTTCCTTCAACTCATCCTTGCTAAAACCACCCGTATTCACTATTGCCGCGTGGATCGATAACCCTTTCTCCAATTTTAGGTATTTGACGCAGTATGATGTGTCCAAACCTCCGCTAAATGCCAGTACTACCTTATTATTTTTTTGCATAACTCTGATTTTATTTCTTTTTAAGAAACATACTTTGTTTAATGTTTTTCAGACGTTTCAGGATTTTGCCTTTATTGCCGAAGTTGAATTTCTGCCCATTTTTTTTGGGGTTGTACAACATACCCGTACACAAACACATTTTTTTCTGATTTCTTTGCAGAATATCGTAGTTCTGGCAACTTTGGCAACCATTCCAAAAACTTTCATCGTCGGTTAGCGTGGAAAATGTGACCGGCTTGTACCCCAGTTCCGAGTTGATTTTCATCACTGCCATGCTGGTGGTGATACCAAATATTTTGGCCTCGGGATATTTTTTCCTCGAAAGCTGAAAAATTTTGTTTTTGATCTTTTTTCCCAGGCCCTGATCGCGGTACCGGTCTTTAACAATCAACCCTGAATTGGCAAGGAATTTTCCACCGCCCCAGATTTCGATATAACAAAAACCGGCGACCTCGTTGCCATCCAGCGCGATGACTGCATTACTTTCTTCCATTTTTTTGGCAATGTAATCGATGGTTCGCCTGGCAATGCCCGTTCCTCGTTCCTTGGCCGACCGGGCTAACAAATCGCAGATTTCACCGGCAAAAGGTGTATGTTGATGTCCTGCGACAGTGATTTTTATTTTCATGTTTTTGATGAATTAACCGTAAAAAGGTTATGCTGCTTTTGGAAAATATAAATAAATGAAATCGGGTGAAATGCGCAGGGTACGTAACCCCGCATAGAATTGTTTAGCCCCTAACGGGCCTATTCCTCCTTATCCTAAGTGTAGTGTAAGAACAACTTAGTTGACTGTCTTGTGCAATATGTGAATTTAAGGAGTTCATCAATGGAGATACAAAGAAAAGACTTTTTATTAAAATGCAAAAATGTTTTGCAATTTTTTGTTGACCTTCCGACATCCCATTCCTCCGTCTTTCCATTCCCCAACATTTCATTTTTTCAACCCGTCTCCCTGTCTTACCAGGAAATTTGGAATGAATCCAAATTACAAAATGACTTTGGTCATTTTTTCACACAACCCCTTGATTTAGCTTTGCACCCAAATCCGGTACTAATGTGAATTTCGCTTTATGATTGAAATTTCTGGATCAGAGACAGGGCAGGTATTAAAATGTTACCATTGCGGAGATGAATGCGACGATGATTTCATCGAGATTGACAGCCAGTACTTTTGTTGCCATGGCTGTAAAACCGTCTATGAGATTTTACACGAAAACGGACTGACACAATATTACCGACTGGAAAAAAATCCGGGGATTAGCCAGAAAGAAAAACCTCAAAATACTAATTTTGATTTCCTGGATAATCCTGAAATCCGGCAAAACCTGCTATCCTTTTCTTCGGAAAACTTTCAAAACATTTCACTCAAACTACCGGCCATCCATTGCAGTTCATGCATCTGGTTACTTGAAAACCTGCGATCGCTGAAACAGGGCATTTTGGATGTGAAAGTGAATTTTTCAAAAAAGGAGGCCCTGGTAAGTTTTAACCCCCAAACAATATCCTTAAAGGAGGTAGCCCTATTGCTGGAAAGCATCGGCTATCCCCCTGAAATCAATCTGAGCACCAAAGAGGAGACCGCTAAAAACACCAACCGGAACAGTTTGACCATCAAGATGGGCGTAGCAGGATTTTGTTTTGGCAACATTATGTTGTTGGCTTTTCCTGAATATCTTGGATTTACGGGTGAATTTACCAGGGAGTTAAAATTTGTATTTTCATACCTGTCCTTATTACTAGCCCTTCCTGTAGTCTTTTATTGCAGCAGTGATTACTATTATTCCGCTTACCGTAGCCTGAAAAGTGGTTTTGTAAATATCGATGTTCCGATTGCCCTGGGCATTACAGTCCTGTTTCTGAGAAGCGCCTATGAAATCACCTTTGACGCAGGCATCGGTTACCTGGATTCGCTTGGGGGATTGCTGTTTTTTTTGCTTATTGGCAAGTGGTTGCAGAGCAAGACTTACGAGGGTTTGTCTTTCGAACGGGATTACAAGTCCTACTTTCCTATTTCCGTAACGAAGATCGAATCGGGTAAACCTAAACATGTTGGTTTGAAAGAAATTGAGACCGGTGACCGGCTGCACATTCGTCACAGTGAGATCATACCCTCTGATGCCAGGTTATTGAGCGACAAGGCGGTTATTGACTACAGTTTTGTCAACGGAGAGTCTGCACCGGTTTCTTTCCGGAAGGGCGATTATATATTTGCAGGCGGGCGTGAAGTGGGAAAAGGGATTGAAATCGAGGTGATAAAAAAGGTATCACAGAGTTACCTTACCCAATTGTGGAACAATGAGGTGTTCAAGAAGGCAAAAGAGGACTTCAAAACTTTGTTGATCAACCGTATCAGTCAGTATTTCACTGTCATTGTCTTAGGTATTGCCCTGGTGGCTGCGATAAGCTGGTATTTTATCGATATTTCACAGGTCTGGCTTGTGTTTACCGCCGTATTGATTGTGGCCTGTCCCTGCGCCCTGGTATTATCGTCGCCATTTACTAACGGGAACGTGATGCAGGTTTTTGGGCGGATGTCTCTGTACCTGAAAAACTCTGATATTGTTGAGAAATTGAATGAAATCGACACCATCGTTTTTGATAAGACCGGCACTATTACCCACAATGACAAGCAGGGGCTGGTCTATGAGGGGGAAAGGCTCGATAGCCGGCAATTAGCGATGGTGAAAAAAATAGCGGGCAATTCCATGCACCCTTTGAGCCGTGCCGTGTATGCCGGACTGTCGTCAGTACAGGATGAGGCTGAAATGGAGGAATATACGGAGATCCCGGGGAGAGGAATTTGTGCCAAGTCGGGTGGACATGAAATCAGAGTCGGATCGGCGGAATTTACTGGTCTGAACGGACGGCCCTCCCAACAGGCTTCCGGCGAGGTACATATAATGATTGACAGCATGTATTACGGTCATTTCAATGTCGGTACGAAGTACCGCCCCGGGTTAAAGACCTTATTTAAAAAGCTGAAAGACCATTATGCAATCCTGTTGCTTTCGGGCGACGGTGAGCGCGATCTCGAGACCGTTGCAGCAGATTATGTAGACAAAAATAATGTACATTTTAATCAGTCACCGCAAGATAAGCTCGACTTCATACAACAACTTCAGCGTCGTGGCCAAAAGGTGCTGATGATAGGCGACGGTTTGAACGATGCCGGTGCTTTAAAACAAAGTGATATCGGCATAGCGGTTACCGATAATGTGGCCAACTTTACCCCCGCCAGTGATGCCATTTTGTTGGGAAATAATTTGAAATTCCTGGATAAATTCCTGGACTTCGGTCATTATGCCAAGAAAATAATCATTGCCAGTTTTGTGCTTTCCTTTTTGTACAACATTGTGGGAATAAGTCTGGCAGTGATGGGATATCTGGAACCGATTGCCGCAGCCATACTTATGCCGCTAAGCAGTATTTCGGTTGTATTATTTACCACCCTTAGTATTCAGTTGACAGCAAAAAGACGAAAAATGTTTACGCCATGATCATTAAAATGTTTATATCATGATCATTATTGTGTTTTTGATATGTATCAGTCTTTGTATTGCCTTATTTTTTCTGGCTACTTATATATGGGCCGTTAAATCGGGGCAATATGATGACACTTATTCTCCGGGAATAAGAATTCTGTTTGACGATCAGTCAAAAAAAGTTAAAAAAAGTACTTCTGATAAAAAAAATGATATTAAAAAATCAGAATAGTGTTCATGCGGGAAACAATGACATAAATCAGTTTTTTTTATAACAAAGATCATCAAAATATGTTGTTTCCGGCTCTAGCTTAGCATTGAATTTAATCATTTGACCATTTCTATTTATGGAACTTGAAAAGTTTAGTTACGACAACAAAATAGTTAAATACTTTGCCGTTGCCACGGTAATTTTTGGCCTTGTCGGGATGTTGGTCGGCTTGACCGTCGCTATCCAGTTATTTTATCCTGTGTTTAATTTTGATCTGCAATACACGACTTTTGGCCGGCTCAGGCCATTGCATACCAATGCTGTCATATTTGCTTTTGTTGGTAATGCCATGTTTGCAGGAACCTATTATTCGTTGCAGCGGTTGCTTAAAACCAGAATGTTCAGCGACCTGCTGTCCTGGGTACATTTTTGGGGTTGGCAATTGATCATTGTCGCTGCGGCTGTTTCACTGCCCTTGGGGTATACAACCTCTAAAGAGTATGCTGAGCTGGAATGGCCCATTGACATTGCCATCACGCTGATCTGGGTGGTATTCGGTATCAATATGATAGGTACCATTCTTAAACGCAGGGAGAGACATATGTATGTCGCAATATGGTTTTACATTGCCACTTTTGTGACGGTAGCGGTATTGCATGTGGTCAATTCTTTTGAAATACCGGTGAGCTTTATGAAAAGTTATTCCTGGTTTTCAGGCGTACAGGATGCCCTGGTGCAATGGTGGTATGGCCACAACGCGGTGGCTTTCTTTCTCACCACTCCATTCTTAGGGTTAATGTATTACTATTTACCTAAAGCCGCCGACCGGCCGGTTTACTCTTACAAACTATCGATCATTCACTTTTGGGCGCTTATCTTTATTTACATTTGGGCAGGCCCTCATCACTTGCTTTATACTTCACTTCCTGATTGGGCGCAGTCTCTTGGTGTAGTATTCTCAGTCATGCTTATAGCTCCTTCATGGGGTGGTATGTTAAACGGACTGCTGACCTTGCGTGGTGCCTGGGACAGGGTCCGGGAAGACCCGGTGCTTAAGTTTATGGTAGTAGCTGTCACAGCTTATGGCATGGCGACCTTTGAAGGGCCGATGTTGTCCTTGAAGAATGTCAACGCTATCGCGCACTTTACCGACTGGATCATTGCCCACGTCCATGTAGGGGGATTAGGGTGGAATGGCTTCCTGACCTTCGGTATGCTTTATTGGATGATCCCCAGAATGTGGCAGACAAAGCTTTACTCCGTTAAACTGGCCAATGCCCATTTCTGGATCGGTACCCTGGGAATCATATTTTATGCATTGCCTATGTACTGGGCCGGTTTCACCCAAAGTCTGATGTGGAAACAATTTGGTCCGGACGGCTTTCTGGTATACAAAAACTTCCTTGAAACGGTTGTACAGATTATTCCTATGTACATGTTGAGGGCCTTCGGCGGGTTGCTTTATTTGATTGGGGCTTTTATGATGTCTTACAACCTTGTGCAAACTGCCAAGAGAGGAACATTTATGGCCAATGAGCCGGCGGAAGCTTTACCCTTGGAGAAAAAACGAATTACCGGTGGATACTGGCACAAGGCGCTGGAAAGAAAACCGGTCTTGTTTACAGTTTTAACGCTTATCGCCATCCTGATAGGGGGAGTGATCGAATTTATTCCTACTTTCCTTATCAAATCCAACGTACCTACGATTGCGGCGGTCAAACCTTATACGCCCCTTGAACTTCATGGCAGGGACATTTATATCAGGGAAGGCTGTGTTACCTGCCATACGCAAATGATCAGGCCATTCAGGTCAGAGGTACTACGCTATGACCCTAATAACATGGAATATTCAAAAGCCGGCGAATTTGTGTATGACCATCCATTCCTATGGGGTTCCAAACGGACTGGTCCGGATTTGCACCGGGTAGGTAAAAAATACGGCGACTCATGGCATTACAACCATATGTATGATCCACAGTCCATGTCACCCGGTTCCATTATGCCAAGGTACCCATGGCTTTTTACCCAGCAGGTAGATATGGGCCAAACCAAATCCATGATCAATGCCCTCAGAACGATAGGTGTTCCCTATCAGGAAGGCTACGAGCAAATCGCTAATGAAGATCTTGTCAAACAAGCCGAGATGATCGTAAACAATCTGGCCAAAGAGGGAATTGAAACCCGGAAAGAGGCAGAAATTGTGGCTTTGATTGCCTATCTGCAACGTTTGGGTACTGATATTAAAACAGATGATAACCTGGCGAAAGGAGGACAGTAATCATGTTTAAACATTATTTCGAACAAATTCATAACGTGGAGATCTGGCCGATCATATCGTTATCCATATTCTTCATTTTCTTTGTGGTATTGCTCATTTGGGTATTTACAACTGACAAAAACTTTATAAACGACATGAGTCAGCTTCCTTTGGAAGGAAATAACTCAGATGATACTTCATTAAACGGATCAAAGCATGAACAAGACAATTAATACTTTTCAAGCCGCTTTACAAGCCATCGCTCCGGGCCGGAGATTTAAATTACTGATTTTATCGCTGCTCTTGTTATGCGCACCGGCTAAAACATTTGCACAGAATGTGGGCCCAACGGCATCCGGCAATGAGAGTTTTATCTTCTACCTGGTCATTTCGCTTGTGTTTTTTGTCATGATACTGGTTTTGGTGGTAGCCATTTACACTTTGTCGATCTTAAAGATGATTATTAAAAGTGAACGTGGACAAACCGAGGAGGAGGTTGAAACCGAGACATGGTGGGATAAACTGAAATTAAAAATGACAGATGCTGTGCCTGTTGAACAGGAAGAAACAGTCCTATTGACACACGAATATGATGGTATCAAGGAATTGGATAACCATCTGCCACCATGGTGGAAGTGGTTGTTTTACGCCACCATCATTTTTGCGGTTTTCTATCTGGCTGTACATCATGTATGGAAAACGGCTCCCTTACAAATCCAGGAATACCAAAATGAATTACTGGCAGCCGCCCAACTCGAGGAAGAAAGAGGAGGCGATGATGAGGATGCCATTAATGAGGATAACGTCACCTTTAGTAATGAAGTGGCTGTGATTGAAAAAGGAAAGCAATTGTACGATGTAAACTGTGTGGCATGCCACAGGAATGATGCGGGAGGTTTGCCAGGACTAGGGCCTAATCTTACCGACGAATACTGGCTGCACGGTGGGGGTATTAAAAATATATTCAAAACCATTCAGAACGGCGTACAGGGAACCAGTATGATTTCCTGGAAAACACAAATGAGTCCTGAGGATATGCGGTCTGTTGCCAGCTACGTCATGACCGTAGAAGGCACAAATCCTCCCAATGCCAGGGAGCCGCAGGGCGAGCGATATGTCCCTGAAGCAGAAGCTGCTCCAGAGGAAGCAACCCCTGAAAGTGATAGTTTGCCGGCAGAATAAAATGTAGATGCGGAGATGCTTTAAATGGAAGAGTTATATCAGTTTGACGAGGAATTCAGAGATACCATCGCTACAGTCGATGAGAAGGGTAAAAGGATTTGGGTTTATCCCAAAAAGCCAAAGGGCATATTTCATACCTGGCGGGCCATCGTTGCGGTAATATTGCTGGTAGCATTATTTGCCGGACCATTTATAAGTATTAATGGCCATCCACTGATTTTACTGAATATTTTTGAACGAAAATTTGTCCTGTTTGGCCAGGCTTTCTGGCCACAGGATTTTTTTCTTTTCGTACTGGCCATGATTACCCTGTTTGTGTTCATAATTCTCTTTACGGTGATTTATGGCAGGGTATGGTGCGGATGGGCTTGTCCGCAAACCATATTTATGGAAATGGTTTTCCGTAAATTTGAATACCTTATTGAGGGAGATGCCAACCAACAGCGAAGACTGGATAAATCTCCCTGGAATTTCAATAAAATCTGGCGGAAAACGGTCAAGCAACTGCTGTTTGTATTCATCGCTGTTTTAATAGGTCATTTGGTAATGGCCTATTTAATTGGCATTGACCAGGTCAGGGAAATTGTAACCAAGCCACCTGCTGAAAACCTGGCTGGTTTTTTGGGACTGGTGGCTTTTTCCGGGGTGTTTTATGGCGTTTTTGCCCGTTTCAGAGAGCAGGCCTGCATTGCTGTTTGCCCTTATGGCCGGTTACAGGGTGTTTTATTGAGTAAGGAGTCGGTTGTGGTTGCCTATGACTGGATAAGGGGTGAACCCAGAAAGAAACTCAAAAAGAACCAGCCCGAAACTGATGCCGGTGATTGCATTGATTGTAAGCTATGTGTTCACGCATGCCCTACCGGTATAGATATCAGAAACGGCACCCAGTTGGAATGTGTTAACTGTACTGCCTGCATCGATGCCTGCGATGAGGTAATGACTAAAATTAATAAACCTACAGGGTTGATCAGGTATGATTCTTATGAGGGTATTAAAACGGGGAAAAAGTTTAGATTTAATGCCAGGGTAGCCGGTTATTCGATTGTGTTGACTCTGTTGTTGGGTGTATTCGGATTTTTGCTGGTAAGCAGAACCGATGTGGAAACCACCGTATTGAGAGTCCCGGGTATGTTGTACCAAAACCAGCCGGATAACCGGATCAGTAATCTTTACAACATTCAGTTTGTTAACAAAACATTTGACCCCATTAATCTGCAGGTAACCTTGAAAGATCAGGCAGACGGCACCATAAAAAAAGTAGGTGAACGCGCACTGATGGTACCTCCGAATGAAAAAACAGAGGGCGTCTTCTTTGTTGAACTGCCTAAAGAAGTTCTAACAGGGGCCAAAACAAAAATTATCCTAGGGATTTATCAGGATGATCAACTGATCGATGAGATTAAAACCAATTTTCTTGGACCAATAAACGTAAAAGGGCCATGATCACATTTGAAAGAAAAATATTGATTGGGGCAATTGGCTTCATGTTGTTTATTATAGCCCTGGTTGTGGGCTGTCTGAGGCAGGATTACTTCCTTGTGGCCAAGGATTATTACAAGCAGGAAATCAACTATCAGAAACATATAGATAAGGTCAATAACACCTACGCCAGTCAAAGGGAAGTCAGTTTTGAAAACAAGGCAACTGCCGGTTATGTAAAGTTTCATTTTCCTCAAACGGTCAAAAAAAGTAGCAGGGTGGAAGGTAAAATTACCTTTTTCAGGCCTTCTGATGCGAGAAAAGATGTTACCATTCCAATCAAGCTGAATGGGTCCAGTCAGCAGGCTATTGATATCCGGTCCCTGGAGAAAGGTTTGTGGAAGGTCAAAGTGGACTGGCAAGAGGAAGGTGAGGCCTTTTACAACGATTTTACCCTGATTATGCCATGAGCTTGTACTGGATAGCATTTTTAATTGGCATGGGAGGAAGTGTACATTGTGTAGGTATGTGTGGTCCTATTGCGCTGGCCCTACCGGTTAAAAATTTGCATTTCAATGCGGTGTTGATTAATCGCCTGGTATATAACCTTGGCCGTGTAGCCACTTATGCAACCATGGGATTCGTTATTGGTGCAGTTGGACTGGGAGCGCAATTGATTGGAATACAAAAGTACCTTTCGGTGTTGCTGGGTGTCTGTTTGATAATTTACATCATATTTTTTGCCAGCCGGTTTCCCCTGCTCTCGCGACTGAAGGTATTTAATGGCTTGCTTGTCAAAATTAAACTTCTTTTTTCCAGAAAAATGTCCATGACCGGCAAAAGGAATAATTTTTTCATAGGGATGTTAAATGGTCTACTGCCATGTGGGCTCGTATATGTAGCGCTGGTGAATTCCCTGCTGGTCTCCAGTCCCTGGGAAGGGTTTATTTTTATGGCGGTTTTTGGTTTAGGAACATTGCCGGCTTTGTTTATCCTACCCTTTGCCACCCGCATTTTCAGTTTCCGCCCATGGGTCAATGTCAAAAAAATCGTCCCCTTCCTGATTTTTGGTCTGGGTGTATTCCTGATTATCCGCGGAATAAATTTTGACAACCCGTTTTTTACGGCCCCCGGCGAAATAATCAGCAACTGTCTTCCTTGAAGATTTGTCTTTCAGGGACATATTCTTTTAGATTTATCGTTTGGCTACCCATGTATTGTCCCTACAGGACAAGGGTCATTTGCCTGATTAGGTCTATGCCGCCAGTCTTTCCCATCTTCTCAATAGCCAATCATATCCATCATCAGCCCTCTTTACCCCTCATTAATTGTCAATTGTCAATTTAATTTATCACCCCCAACCCACTTTCATTTCCTGCTACCTTCCTTTTCCTTATTGGCTGTTTCCCTGTAAGCAAAAATCGGCTGATGCAATTGCTCGCACAGGTGGTTTGTTACCTTATGGGTAAATAAATCTATGATAATATGCCGTTTTCTGGGGAAAATCATCAGCACATCGGCTTCCACCTCCTTCATATGATCGATAAGCCCCCTTTCCACGGAATGACTTGCCACTGCGTGAAAATGAAAAGGGATTTCTTCAAATAGCTGTTTTAGGACATCCTGTTGCTGTTCCGGATAGTTTGTATCTGCCGGGTTTTCATTGATATGGATCACGTAGAAGTTGCAGTCAAAAATCTGTCTGAGATAAGATAACCAGGATTTTAGTGCGCCGGTATCCATTTCAATTTTATCAAGCGCTACAGTCACATTAGACCAATGAACCGATCTGGCTTCTTTAGGAATAGCAATGACCGGGCATCTGGCATTATTTATGATGTCTGTGGTGGTACTTCCCACAACCTTGCTTAAAATATCAGTTTCCCCTTTAGTACCCATAACAACCAGGTCAATACCGGCAGCATCCAAATAATTGAGCAAGGCAGAGCTTGTGAGGCCAAACTCTACCGCGAAAGCATGTGGAATATTTTCCAGGGAAGGTACATCCGATACCAGCTCCTTTAGTTTTTTCTCAGAAACCAGTTGTTGATTTTTAATCATTGACTCGTTCACAAAAAATGAGGTGTCACCACCGGCGGTTATATGGTAAACATGTACGATTTCTAACCGGGCATTCATTTTACCGGCTAATTCCGTGGCATATTTCAGCGCATTGACCGATGTATCGGAAAAGTCAACGGGAACCAGTATTTTTTTAATATCCAACGCCTTTAATTAATAGTTAATAATGGAATTTTTGCGTGAAGCAGCATCGTTCTGGTGACACTTCGTTTAAACAGTTTTTCAAAAAAAGGATGCTTTTTAGGCAGCAAAACCAGCATGTCAATGTCATTATGGTCCAGATAATCGTTGATTCCCTCCTCGATATTTTTGTTTTCGATAAAATGAAAATAGTTTTCAATATCCGAGAACTCCTTTTTATAGGCCAGTACTTCCCAGGCTTGTTCGTAGGGTATTTCACTGGGTTTATCACTGACATGAAGAAAGTGCACCGCGGCATTGTATTGTTCCGCAATCTTTATCAGCATTCTCAACGGAAGGTCTTTGTTTTCGTGATTGAGGTCTACTGCAATAGCGATATTATTGATTTTTCTGGATTTTATGTTTTCCGGAATGGCCAGTACAGGGCAGGTGGCTCTTTTTGCTACATGAAAGGTATTACTACCAATAACAACCTCAGCCAGATTGCTGGCCCCTTTGGTTCCCATAACCACCAAATCGATTCGTTTTTCACTGATCTCCTGTTCTACAGCCTCCACAGGAAATGCCATTTCCACCTTGTATTCTACCTCCACCATATTCAACTCGGGAATTTTACCGGGCAGCAGTGAAAACTTTTCCTTCATTTCTTTTTCATAATCATCATATATGGAAGGATCGAAAGTATAGTTTATATCAGCCGCAGGAATGGGAATCTTGTAGCCATTGATTACGGTGATCTTAGCTTTAAAGTCTTTGGCTATCGTCAGTGCATAGCGTAAAGCATTGAGGGAGCACTCTGAGAAGTCTATTGGAACTAAAATATTATTAATCTGCATGGAATTAGTGTTTATATATGAATAGTCAATAACGGAATTTTTGAATGCAAAACTATTTTACGGGTGTGATTTCCTCTTAATATCCTGTCCAGTAAAGTATGTTCCCTGGGAAGCATGACAATCATATCGACCGGATGCTCATCAATAAAGTCATTTAAGCCGTCTTCGAATTTATCGTGTGTTTCAAAATGGTAAGACCGCTTTATGCCTTTCAGGTTGTTTTCAAGCTTTTTTGCCTCAGATGCAGATTCGTTGCTGATGTAATCCCGCGGACTGATATGCAATACGTGCAACTCGGCGTTGAAAAGGTCTATGATCATTTTCAGGGGATCCAGCTTATTGTAATCATCGATTTCCCTGTAATCACTGGCGAGTAGTATGTTGTTTGTTTTTTGCAGGCCTGCATTTTCCGGAATCGCCAAAACCGGGACTTTTGCCCGTTTAATCACACTGTTTGTATTGCTGCCCAGTAAGATTTCTTCAACGCCACTGGCGCCATGAGTTCCCATTACCACCAAATCGATGTCATATTCAGCTACAGCCGATAAGATTTCGTCTACCGCAAAACCATGCCTTATCACGCATTTGTAATTAATATCATCGAGTTGTGGCAGGGATTCTTCCAAAGCCTGAAAATCCTCTTTTACATTTTCCTCGACTTCACTTGCCAGGGAGTGAACAATGGCAGTAGAGCCCACCCTCGCATGGGGTACCGGTACATGAAACGCACTCATCAATATAATCCTTGCTTCGGCAATTTCTGCAAGGTGAATGGCATTGACCAATGCATTTTTAGCACAGGTGGAAAAATCTGTCGGTACCAGAATATTCTCAATTTTCATTATTCTTTTTATTTGTTTGAATTTAATCCTTGTTTTCAATTCAGACCATAATTTCCATCCAAACCAGTCATTTTTCAATGATGGAAGTCAAAGCTGCCGGTGACAAAAGTCATAACCTGAAAAATTGAATAAATATAACTTTAAAAAAACACAATAAGCAATGGGTAAAATCTAATATGTTATGTAATAGTGACAACCCGGTTTTTAATTCAACTAACAAACTTTTTATGAATACAATTTTACAGTGGTTTGGTCAGGAAAATTTGAATAATTGTGGCCCTCAAGATGTTTTGTATAATGAAGGTGATAAAGCAGAAAATGTATATTTGTTACAAACGGGCGCTATCAACCTGTATAAAAAAAACAGCAAGCAACAACCTCAACTGATCCACAAGATTTATCCCGGCGAAATATTCGGGATCTCCTCCCTGTTATGCCAGCCAAGCTATCACGTCACTGCCCAATCGGAGGATAAGGCCACCTATATGCAAGTGTCGAGCCATGATTTATTCGGTTTCTTAAGAAAACATCCCGAACAGCAAATTTACCTCGCACAAAAACTGGCCTGGAGAATAGAACTGATTGAAAACGGTATAGCCGACTAACAAATCCACCTGATTCTACCTGGCGGAAGACAATCGGCCACTAAACAGTTAGTTTTTTTACAACAATTAGAAAGAATTAAATTAGTATGTACTAAATTCGCTGTTGTACGACTAACCTTTAGGTGATAGTAAATGACCGATATTCAAATTCAGGACCAAATGTTCACAGCACTTTTTGATTCCCTCGCCGAGGGCATTGTGGTGATCGATGAAAATGGTAAAATAATCATGGCCAATCAAAGATCTTTGAAGCTGTTTGGTTATGAAAAGGGCGAGTTGATGGGGTCTGACCTTGAGATGCTGGTTCCTGACCGCTTTAAAAAAAAGCATGAGAAGCATCGCGAATCCTACAGCGAAGATCCACGGATGCGGGCTATGGGCAAGGGTTTGGATTTATACGCCAGGCGAAAGGACGGTACAGAATTCCCGGTTGAAATCAGTTTAAGCTATACGAGATCCTTCGATAAAATGAGGATTATTGCCTTCATTATCGATATTACTGAGCGGAAAAAGGTGGAATTAACCTTGCGCAGGGAAAAGGAAAAGGCACAACTGTACCTGGACATCGCTACGTCTATTTTTGTGGTAGTGGATATGACAGGAAATGTTACTTTAATCAATCAAAAAGGCTGTGAGATATTGGGTTATAAGGAAAAAGATATTCTGGGAAAGAACTGGTTTGATAATTTTGTGCCGGCTGATGTCAGAGAAAAAGTTCAGCATGTTTTTAACCAAATGATAAGCGGCGAGCTTGAAAAGATAGAATTTTTTAATAATGAAGTATTACGCCGGAATGGATCGAGGCGTTTAATTGAGTGGCACAATACCATTGTGAGGGACGAGCATAACCAAATTGCAGGAACACTGAGTTCGGGTATCGATATCACCAAAGTGAGCCAGATCGAAAAGCTTCAGATGGAAGCCCTGCATCACGGCCAGGAAAATGAGCGTAGAAGATTGGCCAGGGAACTGCATGACGGCCTCGTACAAACCTTGTCGGCGGTAAACATCAATTTAAATGTTTTAGAGGAAGGGATTGAAAAACTGGACAAGGATGAAAGGAACGCATATAAAAAAGCCTTACATTTTCTGAAAGAAGCCATTAAGGATACCAGGAACATTTCCCACGATTTGATGCCCTATGGCCTGGAACTTTCCGGATTGGTGAAGGCCATACAAAACCTTTGTAAAAAAGTGCCCGAAAATATTACGGTGGATTTTTCTTACAGTGACAATATAGGAAGGCTAAATCAACACCTGGAACTGGGAATTTACCGGATTTTGCAGGAGTTAATTAACAATATCCTCAAACATGCCGATGCGGATGCCATTAAAATTGCCTTATTCAGGTATGACGAGATAATAAATCTTAAGGTCGAAGATAATGGATCAGGGTTTTCAGGGACCCTGGATGAGGTAAAGTTAAACGGAATAGGTTTAAGAAACATTACTACCAGGGTTATTTCCCTGAACGGTAAACTGGATTTTGAATCCAGACAGCGGAAAGGGGTGCGTGTTCACGCAGTTTTTCCTATTTAATTAGGAGAGATAGTTAAGTTGCACTATTTTTAGCTAAAATTAACGGACTGTTTACTGACCTAATTGATAACATCCCCGGTGCAACCCATAAAAGTAATATTAGTCGACGATCATGAAATAATCAGGGATGGTATTAGAGCCTTATTAAAAGGAGCTATTGGCATCGAAATAGCCGGGGAGGCGGAAAATGGGCAGGAAGCCATAGATATTCTGGAGCAAGGAGAGGTTGATCTTGTTTTAATGGACATTTCGATGCCGGTGATGGATGGAATTGATGCGACAAATTATATATCCCAAAATTATCCTGCGGTGAAGGTAATAGTTTTGTCCATGCATGATGATGAGTCTCATATCATCAACATGCTTAAAGCCGGGGCAGTGGGCTATATTTTTAAAAATACCGGTAAAATCAAACTGATTGAAGCCATAAAAACCGTTTCTTCGGGTGAAAGCTTCTTTGCCAAGGAAGCCTCACAGAGAATCATGGAACACTTCATGCAGCATAAAGCCACTGAAAAAAGAAACGGCAGTGTTGAAGATGTCAAACGGTTAACCGAAAGGGAAAAGGAGGTGTTGAGGTTAATTGCTGAGGAATATACCAACCAGGAAATTGCTGACAAACTTTTTTTAAGTCCCCGGACCATTGATACCCATCGTCGTAACCTGCTTCAAAAACTTAATGTCAAAAATACTGCAGGACTTGTTAAGGTGGCCATCAAATGCGGGCTACTCGATTAGCGCCCGAAACCATCCGGTTTTTACACTAGGTAAAAAAGCGTAGGTATTTAGGTATTTCATCGTATTTTTCCAATTACGTTTTTTGCGTCTAACATAATAGCGAAAGTAAACTTAACTTCGGATGTTGTTTTTTTTACATCATAACTTGAACGCTATGAGACATTTAACGCAAAACCTGACCCTCACTCCTATATCCGGAACGCTTACATTTGATAACACCTTCTCCAACAAAATGAACCAGATCAAGGAGAATTTTGAAAGCATTTTTTACAAAAAAGGACAGATACTTTTCAACGAAGGTAACCTGGCCCGAGGCCTGCATTACATTGAGTCGGGAATCGTTAAAATATACAAATACGGAAGCGACGGAAAGGAGCAGATTCTACGCATTGCCAAAAAAGGCGATATCGTTGGCTATAAAAGCTTATTAAGCGATACAAACTACAATGTATCTGCTTCTATTCTTGAAGACGCGAGATTGACCTATATTCCCAAGGAGGATTTTTTGGACCTGTTCAAAAACGACCAGGAAATTTCCAGTAATGTGATGAGACTGTTGTGTAACGACCTGGTGAACATCGAATCCAAAATGGTGTCTATGGCTTACAAGCCTGTAAGAGGCCGGCTGGCGGAAACCCTTTTGGAACTCGACGGGATGTTTCACGAACATAAAGAAGATCAAAAATCTAAAAAAGGTAGCTTCATCCAGTTAAGCAGAGAAGATCTGGCCAACCTGATAGGAACTGCCAAGGAAACTGTTATCAGGCTACTTTCAGAGTTCAAAACCGAAAAACTCATAAAAACTGAGGGCAAGAAAATAGCCATTCTGGACTACCAGGGACTTATGAGAATCGATAACTTGTATCACTAGTAATTATATTAATTCCTGATCTTTTCAACTAGTGCGCGCTCGGGGGAAACGGAGCGCGTGCTATGCTTTTTTCATGCTTTCCTAAATAATCCTCTGTAAATATTCCCCTCTACACATTCTCCATTTTGGCCAACCCGTATGTCCCATGCCGGAATTATTCTGGTTGGGATATTGTGCGAGTCCCATTGTCCCATAAGGGTATAAAGCCAGCCTCTTACCTGGCATAGCGCATTAAATTGGTGTTGTCTCAGAATATGGGCTGCAAACCTGTTGGAATAGCTTTCGGTTTGTAATTCGGCTTCAGTTACCAGGTAGATTTCCCGGAAAGCCTGTTTAAAAGGTTGCTGGATTTACTTCTCATACAAAAAATCCCGCCAACTTTCAATTTTCTTTACAGGGTTGTTTATGGGATGCCAAAGTTTTACCTTGGTGGTAGGGCCAAAATTTTCATCAACCTTTCCCGCAGGATTAACAAATGCATTGTTGTAGTAGATAGCGTTGCTTATCACACCGTCTGTTTCAAACTCCCAGATCAGCTTTTTTGAGAGATAAGAAATCAATGGGTGGTTGTGATAGTACTTAAGCCAGTCGTTGTATGACCATTCGCGTTTTTTCAGGTAATAAGACTCGATCCTGTCTTTTTGAATGGGGAGTGCGTTGCGAATTTCTTTTGCCTTCGCTTTTAGTGCCTTAATTTCTCCGGCTGATTTTTCTTTTATCTCAGCGGGAATGGATTTTTGCGTTTTTTCTCCCTTTTGCCAACTTATATCCACGTTGTTGATGGCACTGATCTGAATAATTCCCTTATAATCTCCGAAATTCCGGATGAACTGATGGGTATCACTCAGCCCGTAATCCGAAATGGCCATAAAAAATCTGACCTGTCTATTTTAGGGATTTTTTCCTCCCGTAACAATAAATCTATTTTTTCATTGAGCTTTCTTTCGTCTGCATATGGCCATTTACTTGTTTTGAACTTTAAGCATTTTAAAGCGTGTTTCAGGGCAGGAGTAAGGCCAACCAACTGAACTTTCTGCTCAATCTTTTTGAATAGCAGCAGATAAGGCCACTCCATGGCGTGTCTGAATTGGTTTGATTTTATGATTTTAACCAAAAGGAAGAGCTCATCTTCGGAAAAAGAAAGCTCAGATCGCAGTAGCAGGCTAAGGAGGATTTTTCTTACCTGTTCGGACTGCCGGTATGAGGTATAAGTTCGAAGGCTACCGGAGTCTTTGCGATCCTGATTATTTTTATGCTTTACAATGAAAAAGATCAGGCTTTTTTTCAGCTCCGGTGATTCACTTTTTATCCTTTCATAACTTTTCAAAGGCCCGATTTTTATATTTTCCCACCGGGTACTACCGGATGGCACAGCTTCTTTCATTAACGCGTCTAATAGTGACTTTGCCCTGGATTCAAGCTCGGGATAAGGCTGGGAAACTTCCGGATCAGAACCAAGCAAACGGCTGATGAGGTTTTTATGCGCCATTCGATTACCCTCCGACCAAAGGTGTTAGTTTAATAAAGCTGACGGTTGTGTCATTTTCCAGCAATACCTCGTCGTCCAGGCTTTCATATTGTTTGTCATCGACTAATACAAAAAAACCGTTTTGATTGAATGATTGCCATGCTGCGTAGATTTGCTTTTCGGGATCAATTTTTTTTCTTTTAAGCATTCTGAAACCATTCAAAGTTTGCTCAGCCTCAGTGGGCTGAACCAGGCCCCTGAAGAGATCCGGTAAGTTTTTATTGTATTGCTCGACTTCGTGATGCACCCTGGCTTCTATGCTTTTTCTAACGGTGGTGATTTCATCTTCCAGTTTGAGCATGATTTTGTGTAAAATCTTGCCACTGGTCGACTCATCATGAATAGTGACTGTGTGGGACATAATCTGTAAAAATATTGTCAATCAAAATTGAAATCAGTTTTATCCCGGTAACGGGAGGAAGTTAAAGATAATAAAAACTGCGATACGATGCTATACAAATGAGGCCTCGGAAGATAGAGAGGGTAGAACAGGAGCACTATTTATGCATTGACTTCCTTTCCATCCATGACACCCAAATCCATGGTGACAAATCCGGGTCTTGGGAAGTAACTTACCGTATACTTTTTGTCCGGGGAAAGGGCGGTGGTGACATAATCGTCATCATCATAAAGGACTGAAAAAGAGAAACTTATCACGTGCCTTTGGTCAGGCACTAATGTCCACCACGGGATTTTCTGAAAAAATTCTATCATATATTTCATGGAATTTACCCCGGGGAGATCAAGTTTATCCTGCCAGTCATCCGGAAAACTCCAAAGTAAGGTACCAATGCAATGACCCGCTCCACCTGAGGTCATAGTCCAGTAAGCTTGTCTTCGCAAAATCTCAAAGGCACAAAGGGTAACAGCGTTTTTGGTCTACTAAGGAAAACTTATCGATATTTCCAGCTTGTGAAGCCTTCCCTGATTCCTGTGCCATGGGAGGCCAGGCGGCTGACATCTAATCCTTCGGTTTTTGCCACGGAACCCGGCCCCCTTTTTGTATGTGCGTCATCAGGAGCTTATTGAGCTCCCGGTACTTTTCTTTTTTCTCTTCGATCAGGTTGTTTTGCTCTTTTGGGTCATTCTTCAGGTTATATAATTCATAGGCTTCGTAGGGGCTATTTTGTAAAAGTTTCCAATCTCCTGACCGGACAGCATAAATGCTTTGTCCACCATATCGGGTGCCCCCTTCTCTTCTCGTAAAGTAGAGCGGGCGGCTGGCCAAGGCCTGACCACCGCCCAATAGTTCCTGTAAAAAACTACGGCCTTCTATCAAATTACCTGACTCAATGCCGGCAAGTTCCAGTAAGGTGGGATATAAGTCCATAGAAAGATGTGCCTGTTTCGAGACGCTTCCGGCCTTTATCCGGTCCGGCCAACTGATGCAGGTGGGTACTTTCAGTCCGCCTTCGTACATGCTTTGCTTACCATCGCGCAAAGGGCCATTGTTGGCTTTGCTGGGAAGATGCCCCCCGTTATCGCTTGAAAAAATAATCATGGTATTATTCAATTGACCACTCTTTTTTAATGCATTGATCACCTGTCCGATACCGTCATCCATATGTTCAATGAAAGCCACCAAATTTGCCCTGGTATCATCTATGCCTTTTTCCCGTTGTTTAACTTTGTTCAACCATTCCTGCGGTGGTTGTACCGGAAAATGGGGGGCATTGTAAGCCAGGTAAAGAAAAAAAGGACGGGCATCGCCAGCCTGCTTGTGAATATAGTCCACCGACCAGCTTGTGAAGAGATCGGTGGCGTGGCCTTCAGGGTCGATCTGCTGTTCATTAAGACGCATATAATTGATGTCATGCCGTCGGTGCGTCCGGTAATCATCCATCATATCACCCAACCATCCGTGAAAGTAGTCAAACCCTCTTTCCGTTGGCGTGTTAGGAGATTCGAGCCCCAGATGCCACTTACCGATCAAAGCGGTGTGGTAACCGGCTGTTTTGAGTTTTTCCGGCAATAATGTCGTATTTGGATCGAGATATCCCCAGCTATTCCCGGCATGGGTACGGATCACACCAGGTACTCCTACATAATCCTGATAACGCCCCGTCAGCAGGGCCGCCCTGGTTGGGGAGCAGACGGGGCAGTTAGCATAAAAGTTATCGAAGCGCATACCTTTGGCGGCGATTTCGTCGATGTTGGGCGTCCGGATATCTTTCGTCCCGTAGTATGACACATCGTGATAACCCTGGTCATCGGTGAGGATCAGAACGATGTTTGGCAGGGCTGCTACTGATGATGAATCTGTACGAGTGGAAGAGGGAAAGAACAGCAGACTCATGTAACAAACAAAGGGGATAATGTAAGTGTAAAGCATGTATTTATATGGTTTCTATTCCCTATCGGCCAGTTGGTCTTTGCCCTTCACCAGCTTGGATTGATGTTCCCTGACCAACGTATTGATTTCCCGGATGATTTCCGGATGATCTGCGGCAATATCGTATTGTTCCGAAGGGTCATGGCTTAGGTTATACAACAATGGGGTTTCGTGCACCACTTTTTCACCATGCATCCCGTAGGCTCCCTCTGTTGTGTAATGCGCTTTGTAATCTCCAAGCCGGGCGGCATACAGGGAGGTTCCCCGGTAATAAAGCATGCTTTTCCGGGGAGCTGGTTTATCTTCCAGCAACCTGGCGCTCAAATCAACACCATCGATAATCCGGTCGTCGGGCAGTGACAGACCGGCCATTTTACTGAATGTAACAAAAAGATCCATAGTAGAACCTAAATCGGATACCACAGCGGGTTTGACCTGCCCCGGTCCCCAGAAAATACAGGGCTCTCTCATACCACCTTCCCAGGTGGAGCCCTTGCCGGCCCGTAATAACCCGGCACTTCCCCCCTGGGTTTTAAATGGAAGCCAGGGACCATTGTCGGAGGTGAAGACTATAATGGTATTATCATCGAGCCCTTCAGTTTTCAAAGTGGCAATAATCTGGCCCACCCCATGGTCAATTTCTTGCACTACATCTCCGTACAGGCCGCGTTCGCTTTGTCCTAAAAATTGCTCAGAGGCAAATAATGGAATGTGGGGAAGGTTATGGGCCAGGTAAATAAAGAATGGCTGATCTTTGTTTTCCCTGATAAAGGAAACAGCTTCTTCGGTGTACCGCTTGGTGATGGTATGTTGATCAGCCGGCCTTTCAATGATTTCAGTATTCCGGATGAGCGGTACGTTGAAATCTTCTGTTTTTATTGTGTCTTTATCCTGCCAGTATTTTATATAGCCTTTATCAGAAACCAGGTCCATGTCATTGGAGTAGGGAATCCCATAATAATAATCAAAGCCGTGATTAGTAGGAAGATATTGTTCCTTATGACCCAAATGCCATTTTCCAATGCAGGCGGTTTTGTATCCGCCTTTTTTCATTTGTTCGGCCAGGGTGATTTCATCGGTTGGCAAGCCATGAAGCGAATTAGGGAACAGCACCCTGATTTTGTCGCTGCACATCCCGTTTCTCACCGGTAAACGACCGGTGAGCAAAGCGGCCCTGCTGGGTGTGCAAACACTGGCGGCAGCATAAAAGTTGGTCCATTTTTGCCCCTCCTGAGCCATCTGGTCGAGATGGGGTGTTTTAATGGTGGGATGTCCGTAAACGCCAAGATCGCCATATCCCAGATCATCGGCAAATATTATAATAAAGTTAGGCTTGCTCTGTGTTTCCTCAGGGACGCGCTGTTTCTGATTACTACAGCTTTGCATGGCTACGAGGAAGGCGGTCATTAAAAAAATCGCAGAGCGCCTGTTTTTTCCGGTTTTTATCATAAAGCAAAATATTAATTTTTACAATTATATTAACTATTAATAACCATCATTTTGCTCAATAGCAGGATTTGCATCAATGTCTATTTGCGGGATGGCAAAACGAACATGGTGTGGCCCGGCATTTTTACTCCTGGCTATGGCCCCTGAAACAAAAGTGTTTTGCCTGATTTGGTCCTGCCGTCGTTTCCCTTCCATGTAAAACTCCCATTCCCTCTCCTTGCCAATATGCGCACGAAGTGATTCTTTGGTAAAACCACCCAAAGACAATAAGGAAGCCTGTGCACGGCCCCTCACCTGATTGATCAAATCCAAGGCTTCCTGCGTAGGGCCATTCAGTTCGTTCAGCGCTTCGGCCCTGGCCAGTAAAATGTCAGCATACCGGATAACCGGTATATCATTTCCCATCCCTGAACCGGCAGCATCCGGATCAAACTCATATTTCAAAGATAAGGATTGATCATTGCCAAGCAAGGTAATGAGTTCACCCGATGTATTAATATATTCGGTAACTATCAAATCTTTCCTGGTATCAGTACTTTCAAAAGAATTGACAAACGCGTCGAAAAGATAGGTTCTGGCAGCAAATACATTTTGGCTGGGCAGTGGCAATGGAAAATCTGTGGGGAACGTAAGGGCATTGACGCTTTGGGGAGCTTCCGGAGCAGTGCGGGGCAGTACCCACAGCATCTCGGTATTCCCTTCGTTCTCCAGGCTAAAAACCTCTGTGTAATCAGCTACAAGGCTATATACACCCAAATCCATGATTTGCTTTGAGACATCAATGCATGCCTGCCATTGTCTCGTATTCAAATAATATTTACACAACACTCCCAAAGCAGCACCCCTTGAAGATTTCCCAAACTCAGATGGGTTGACCGGGAGGTCCGGTGCTACGGCGTTAAGTTCCTGCTCAATAAATGATTTCATCTGATCTTCAGTGGCACGGGACAGCAGCAGCGAGTCGGTAGATGACGAAGTATACAATGGCACCGGACCAAATAAATCATACAATAACGTATAACTCCAGGCCCGAAGAAATCTCGCTTCGGCCTTTGTTAAGGTCTGGAAATCTGTGCTGAAATTTTCATTTGAAATATTATCCAGAACAATATTGGCATCCCTGATGGCTTCGTAGGCATCTATCCAGATACCGAACACATACTGGTGATTGCTGTCCCAGGCAAAATCAGACAATGCCGTAAGCCAAACTTCAATGCTGCCGCCCCTGTTCCAGGCTTCGCCTGAGGTCATGGCCGGTAAATAATGGTAGGCTATATGTCCGACAAAGCTGTGTAATTGCGCATTGGCATATACCGAATTTAGCAGGGCAGTCATGCCGCTTTCTGTATTCAGGAAGGTATCGGGGGTCAATTCTGAAAAAATCTCCTCTTCCAAAGGTTCATTGCAAGCCTGAAGGGCAAGGATCGACAGTATACAAAATATTTTAGTTAAGTATTTTTTCATGATATTCAAAAATTTCGTTGCAAATTTTTTATTATAAACCGATGTTTACACCAAAAATCAGGGTTCTGGCCAGGGGATAACTGCTATAATCTATGCGCAAATTACTCGCTCCAAAGGCATTGGCCTCTGGGTCGAATCCGGTATAATCGGTAATCGTCAACAGGTTCTGGCCAGTGACATAAACCCGTAATGACCTTAAAAAATCGATGTTTTCCAGGGGAACATTGTAACTTAATTGTACATTTCTCAGCCGGATGTAAGAAGCATCCTGAAGGACCAAAGAATTTACTTTTCCACCTCCATAGGCAAAAGGATTTACGCCGGAAGGCCATCTGGTATCCGTATTTTGCGGTGTCCACCGGTCAAGAACCTGCTCGGACAGGCGGTTTCTTCTGAAATTGGCGGGGTACATGCTTTCAATGACATTGATGTTGAGCAAGTCGGCGCCTTGTTGACCCTGGATGAAAAAATCCAGTTGAAACCCTTTATAGGAAAAACTGTTTTGTATGCCGAAGGTAAAGTCGGGAAAAGGATTGCCGATAATGGTCTGATCAGCCGGCGTAATGGCATTATCACCATTGACATCCCTGAAGATGGGATACCCTGGCAGGGCATTGGGTTGGGCTGATTCGCCGATGTTGTCGTCCGTCTGAAAAATCCCTACTACTTCAAAACCGAAATAGGAAGCCAATGGTTCTCCTTCCCTGATAATGGAGGTATTGCCCACATCCTGAATGTATCCGGTAACAATATCTTCAATATCTCCGAGGTCTTTGACTTTATTTTTTATTGTTGAAAAGTTGAAAGAGGTATTCCAGGTAAAATTTGAGGTAATTATATTGGTGGAGTTTATGAGAAACTCAAAGCCTTTGTTTTCCATTTTTCCGATATTGGATAAAATAGAATTATACCCGGTGGCTCTGGGAAGTGGTATGTTGAACAGCATGTCTTTGGTATTTTTGATAAAGTAGTCGATAGTGGCGCTGATTCTGCCATCAAAAATACTGGCGTCTATTCCAACATTAAACTGTTCGGTAGTTTCCCATTTTAAATCAGGATTGGCAATGCGGGAAGGATCTGTACTACTGACCACCTGATTATTAAATACGGCCAGTGGCCCCGTGCCAAAGGTCAGCAGCGAGGCGTTGTTGCCAATTTCCTGGTTGCCGGTTTGCCCCCAACTTGCCCTGAGCTTTAAATCGTCAAATAAATCGGGAATAAATGCTTCTTCAGCAAGCTTCCACCCAAAAGCAAAGGAAGGAAAATAACCGAATTTATTATTTTCGCCAAAGCGGCTGGAACCATCGGCACGCATAGATGCCGTAAATAAATACTTGTTAAACAGATTGTAATTCACTCTTCCCAGATAGGACAACAGGCTGTTTTGTCCTTTATTGCTGTTCAGGTCGTCATTGCCTGTATCTCCCAGCGACAGATTATCCGTGTTAAGGGCATCTGACGGAAAGGTGCTGATGGTGCCTGAAAACGATCTGTTTACGAAGTCCTGATAGGTCACACCACCCAACACATTGATCACATGATTTTCATTCAGGGTTTTATTATACGTCATGGTATATTCCAGCAGCACATTAGAACGTTCCAATACCGCAATATTGGCAATGCCATTGGCGGCTTCACCGGCAAAAGTAAGGGTGGAGTTGTAAATGTCCCTCCGGGCAGTCTGGCGGTCGGAGCCAAAGTTCAATTTGGCGTTGAGATCACTGGTAATATCATACTGAACATAGATATTCCCCATGGTACGGTTTGTTTCGTTTTTACTGGAAATGCCCTCTATGAGACTCACCGGATTATTAATGGTAAGGTTGGGTGATTGGTTAAAGCTACCGTCGTTGCGAAAGATCGGTTCAGTCGGATCATAAAGCAAGGCCGAATAAATCGGGCCGGCTTCTTCATTGATGTTGAGGCCGTCTACGTTATTGTTATCTTTCACCAGACTGCTGTTGATATTGATGCCCATTGTCACTTTTTCACCAAAACCTCTCTCCAGATTGATTCTGGCAATGTATTTTTCTATGCCCGAGTTTTTAATGACACCTTCCTGATCAAAATAATTCAACGAGGCGAAGAAAGTCGTTTTATCGTCTCCCCCTGAAGCAGAAAGGTTATGGTTCCAAACCGGTGCGGATCGGTATATTTCTTCCTGCCAGTCGGTACCTGTACCTATTCGGCTGATGTCATCGTCCAGAAAAATTGGTCCGTTGCCCAAATCTTCCGATATAGCGTTCATTCCCTCAATGTATTCACGGGTTGACAACAAATCCATATTTTCATAGACAGATTGCGTGCCACCATATACGTCATAGTTCACAGAAACCCTCCCTTTGGCTCCCTTTTTTGTGGTGACCAGGATTACCCCATTCGCTCCCCTGGAACCATAAATGGCTGTGGCTGAAGCATCCTTCAGCACCTCTATGGACTCAATATCATTTGGGTTTAAGGCATTCAAGGGGTTCCTGGGGTTTTGGTTACTTCCGAGGCCTGCTGCCCCGGCTCCTGAAAGCAACGCACTGTTATCTATTGGAAATCCATCAATTACATACAGCGGTTCATTCCCCGCATTGACAGAACTTGCCCCTCTTACCCTGATAGACAAGCCTCCGCCCGGCTCTGAACTGGTCTGATTGATTTGAACACCAGCTACCCTGCCCACCATCAACTGATCTACCGATACATTGGCACCGGGATTAAAGTCTTCTGTCTTTAGTGATGAAACGGCACCGGTAAGGTCACTTTTATCCACTGCCCCATATCCAATGACAACTATTTCAGATAAAGCCGCAATATCTGAGACAAGGCTTACATCAATCACAACCTTATCGCCAATCTCTACCCGTTCACTGACATACCCGACATAAGAAAACACAAGGACAGTAGCATCATCCGGTGCGGTGATTTGATAGGCACCATTTACATCCGTAATTGTGCCAATGGTAGTGCCTTCCACCAGGATATTTACTCCGGGAAGTGACTCTCCATCTTGCGAAACTACTTTTCCGGAGATAATTTTGTCAGAAGCATCTGCGGATTCCCCGATATTTGAAAAATTTAATATTTCTGACCGCATTTCTTTGGCCAGCTCTTGCTCATCGACTGTAACTTTTGCCTGTTTCTGCTTTAAATATTTGATGGGCTGTTCTTTTTCCGCATAGATCAGGTAATCTCCGTTGTCTAATTTTTCAAATTTTAACTTAAAGGGCTTCAGGATGCTGAGCAAAACACTGTCTAATTTTTCTTTTTTGCGGATACGGTAATCCTGAATAATAAAAAGGTCCTGGACAATATCGTGGTTATAGTTAAAACTCACTTTGTACCGCCTTTCCAAATCAAGTAAGATTTCTTGCAGGGATTGTTGAACTTTTTGTTGGCTATACACAGGTACTGCTGTGGTGAGATGATCCAGAGAAGCCGCTTGACTGGTACGGGCCAGGTCCTGTCCATAGGCCTGGGATTGCCACGGGTAAATGACTGCCAGGAGCAATAACTTGTAAATAGCTTGTAAAACGTTTTTCATAGCATTAAATTTATGTTTAGAAATATGAGGAAATCCTGGATACAGGTGTGGCTTTCAATTCTATCTGCTATTCAGGGTTTTTCCTATTTGTTTTAAAAATGACCTGATTGTTTTTCTTGACAATTGTCAAGTCAAAAAGCAATGTTAGTTTTTCAAAGAGCTCATCGGGATTATCAGCGGCTGATGAACCGGTAAATTTTTTATGTTTCAACCCGGGATTCCGGAATACTACTTTCAGCCCGTAATTATCTTCCAATAATTGTCCGATTTCTGAAAAAGTTGTGGCTGTAAACGTCAGTTTGTTGTTACGCCATGAAATATAATCTTTGGGGTTGACAACCTCTTTTGTAAAGCTTTTGCTATTTTCCGAGTAAACCACGAGGTCGCCGGGGGTCATATCCATCTTTACAGGCTGCCGCGCTTCATCCGTTAGTTTTAATCTCACTTTCCCTTCATCCAACACTACCTTTGTATTGCCACGGCGGCTATTGACGTTAAACTGGGTTCCCAACACCTCAACCTGTAATTCATCGGTATGCACAAGAAACTTTTGATGGTCGGAGCGATGAACAACCGAAAAGAATGCCTCTCCGCTAAGCCAGACTTCACGGATCTCATGGCTATACCAATCTGTCGCGTATGTCAGCTTTGAGTTATAATTTAAAGTAACCTTGGTGCTGTCAGGAAGGAAAAACGTACTTGATTCCCCATAGGCTGTCTGTATTTTGGTCATACCATAATCAGTCAGATGCAGATAAACCAGATAAGTGGACAGGAGAAAAAAGGCGATGGCTGCCGCCCATTTCCACAGTTGCCATTTTCTGAAACCTTTTTGGTGTTTTGCCTTTTCGTGGGTTGGCAGATGTTTCTCATGTGATGTATGTCGCTGTGGGTGTTTGGGCAATTGGTGTGAGTCATCAGCACGGATCACGCCTTCCCAGACTTCCAGAAATTTTCCCTCAGGCGGATATTTTTCTTCAATATCCAAAAGAAGAACCATTTCTTTCGCCTTTTCAATTACCGGTCTTTGATCAGGGTTATTGGAAAGCCAGGATAACCAAAACCCATTACTTTCTTCGGTCGGCGCTTTTACCCACTTAATAAAGTATTCATCAGACACAAAATCTTCCACCTTGAATAAAGTATAATCCATACTGTTATTGTTTTGAGGATACTATCGACTTTATACCAAGAGTGATTTTTTTTGAAATTTTACCGAGTGTTTTTCTTTTTTTTATGAAAAATTTAATTAAGTGTAGAAAAATCGACTTTATTTTATCATTTTATCAGAAAGCCTCCGGGTTATACAACGCCTGGCCTACGCCCAACACTCCCGTGAACCTTACGGGGCTATAAGCTCAAAAACAGGAGTGGCTATGGGTTTTTTAGCTGTCAACACCCTATTTTTTCCATGCTATCGAGCACATCTGCCGTGCAACTATGAAACACAAGCAAACAATTTTTTGTATACTTGCATCAATACTATTAGGGGTGCCTTGAATATTTTGGGCTGAGATTATACCCTTGAACCTGAAATGTGTAATTACATCGTAGGGAAATGGTTATTGAATTTTAAACATAATTTATTTTCACATAAGCCATTTCGCAAAGAACGAAATGGCTTTTTTAATTTTTATTAAATATGGATAATACTAGTTTTGACAAATATGCAGATGCCTATGATTCCTGGTTTTTCGACAATACCAATTTGTTACAATCCGAGGTAAATTTAGTGGCACACTTTTTAGAAAATCCGGGTGAAGTATTTTCTGTTGGATGTGGTAGCGGCTTGTTTGAATCGATATTGAAAAAAGATTTCAATATCGCAATTAAAAACGGCATAGAACCATCTGTTGGAATGGCTGAAATTGCCCGTAAACGAGGGATGAGTGTAGAAGTAGTAACCGCCGAGGAGGCTGATTTTGGGATTGAGAAGTACGATACCGTTTTGTTTAACGGAACGCCCAGTTATATAACAGATTTAGAAAGCGTTGTACATAAAGCTTTTGCCTCCTTAAAAAAAGCGGGAAAGGTAGTAATGGTCGATGTTCCTAAAGAAAGCTCCTATGCTATCATGTACAACCTGGCCAAAGCCGTCGATACCTGGGATCACCCGTCGTTAGCAGGTATGCATCCCGAAAATCCGTACCCCATAGAATTTGTAAAAACAGCAAACTGGCGAACAACAGATGAAAAAATTAAGCTTTTGGAAAAAGCAGGGTTTAAAGGGTTCAAATTTGCCCAAACCTTAACAAAACACCCGAAATACTCCAACCTTGAAGTTGAACAACCCATTGAAGGCTATGATTGCGGAGATTACGTAGCCATTTGTGCATTTAAAAAATAAATATCAGTATGATAAAAGAAACCCAAATCATTGAAGCATTACAAAAAGTGCATAAAAAATCACCTTTAGTTCATAATATTACCAATTATGTGGTAATGAACAACACCGCCAATGCTCTTCTCGCGATAGGTGCTTCACCGGTAATGGCCCATGCGGTTGAGGAAGTTGAAGCTATGGCAGGCATTGCATCATCATTGGTAATAAATATGGGAACCTTGAGTGAAAAATGGGTAGATGCCATGCTATTGGCAGGAAAAAAAGCGACAGCAGACGCAACAGACATAGTTTTCGACCCTGTAGGTGTGGGGGCAACCCCCTACAGAACACAGGTTGCCCGGCAAATCATTGAAGCGTGCAGGCCAACCATCATAAGGGGGAACGCTTCGGAAATAATGGCCCTGTGCGATTCAAATGTTGCCACAAAAGGTGTCGATAGTACGGTTTCGGGCAATATTGCGCTCGAATCTGCCAAATTATTGGCCCAATCTACCCGGGCAGTTGTCGTAATCAGTGGAGAATCAGATTATATTATCGATGGCGAAAAGGTGGTAATCATTCACAATGGAACGCCGATCATGGCAAAAGTTACAGGCATGGGATGTACTGCCAGTGCCATAATCGGGGCATTTGCAGGTGCTGAAGAAGATAGGCTTGTCGCATCGACAAGTGCCATGGCCGTTATGGGCATTGCAGGTGAAATGGCTACCGAAAAATCAGCAGGGCCGGGTTCTATGCAGATGAACTTTATTGATGCGCTTTATGCTATCTCAGATAAAGAAATAGAAAACAGATTAAAAGCTTCATTATAAAAAATGAGTGATTTAGACCTGAGTTTATACCTGGTAACCGACCCGGGGTTGTCCCGGGGCCGTTCATATGAATTTATGGTCGAAGAAGCGGTGAAGGGAGGGGTAACCGTTGTTCAGTTACGCGAAAAAAACCTTTCATCACGTAAGTTTTACGAATTGGCAAAATCGCTTATGTCGCTTCTGAAACCAATGAATATTCCCTTGATAATAAACGACCGGCTGGATATTGCTTTAGCTGTCGATGCAGATGGCCTTCATATTGGGCAAAGCGACTTACCCTATCACATTGCCCGAAAATTACTGGGTAAAGATATCATTATAGGATTGTCAGTAGAAACCATTGAACAAGCACGTGAGGCCAATCGTTTAGATGTCGATTATATCGGCTTATCACCAGTATTTTCTACAAATACCAAGCGCGACATCAATAGGCCACTGGGTTTGTCAGGTGTGAAAGAAATTGCAAGTTTTACAAAACACAAAACGGTTGGTATCGGTGGAATCAATAATGCAAATGCCAAAAGTGTTATTGCCAGCGGAGCCCATGGCGTTGCTGTAGTATCGGCTATTGTTTCGCACGATAACCCCCGGAAAGCAGCATCGGAGCTTAAAACAATTATTGACAGCGCAAAATAGTTGATATGGCATTAAAAAACGGTTATGAATTTTCAATAAAAAAAGATGGATTTTACCATTTTGCAAATAGTTAGAGATTATGGAGCAATATAAAAGAGTTCTTGCCATAGCAGGCAGCGATTCAGGGGGCGGGGCGGGTATTCAGGCAGATATAAAAGCCATTTCGGCCTGTGGTTGTTATGCCACAACAGCCATTACAGCCATCACAGCACAAAATACCTTAGAGGTTACCGATATTCACGCTATACCGGTGACCAATTTAAAAAAACAAATTCAAGCAGTACTCGAAGATATAGGTACCGATAGCATTAAGGTAGGCATGCTTCATAATTCAGAAACTATTCTGGCTGTTAATGAAATGCTTCAACAGTTTAAGATAACAAACACAGTTTTAGACCCTGTCATGGTCGCTAATTCGGGGAGCAAACTTTTGCAAACAGATGCTATCGAAACCTTGCAGGACGCATTGATTCCCAATACCAGAGTCATTACACCCAATATACCCGAGGCGGAGATATTACTCGGAAAACAACTCGTTCACCAAACCGACCTTCCCGAATATGCCCGGGCACTTGGAGAAAATTATCATGTGTCGGTATTATTAAAGGCAGGCCATTTACATGATCATGATTTGATGGACGTATTTTTTAACATCGAAACAAATGACATCATTGCGCTTCCATCAAAAAGGATAGCTACCAAAAACACTCACGGAACGGGTTGTACACTTTCATCGGCATTGGCCGCCTATTTAGCGAGAGGATTTGCATTGAATGATGCTGTTCAAAAGGCGAAAGATTATATCAATGGTGCAATTATTGCCGGAACCGGTTATTCGACAGGAAAGGGACATGGGCCGGTTAATCACTTCTACAAACTATGGAAACGATGAATCCGGAAGGACCATTTACCAGTAGTTTGTGGGAAGCCATACAAGCTATTTATGATGATTTAATCAACCATCCCTTTGTCAATCAATTGGCAAAAGGAACGCTGGCTCACAGTAGTTTTGCCCATTATCTGTCGCAGGATATTTTGTACATCAGAGATGATTCGGTCGCACTTGAAAAATTGTCTGAAAAAGCTGTTTTAGCTTCTGAAAAACAATTTTTCAAGGTTTTGGCAAGCTATGGAATATCCATTGAACGGGAACTCCATAACTTTTATTTGAAACATTTCATGGTGGCTGAAGCAAAAGAGAAATCACCGGTAATTAAAAATTACACAGATTTTTTGCTCGATCATTCAGCAAAGTCTTCTTATGGCATTGCGGCGGCAGCGCTGTTGCCATGTTATTGGATTTATTATGTTATTGGACAGCATATGGTGGCCAATACAGCGGCAAATAATAGCTATCAAAAATGGATTGACACCTATAAAGGCGATGAATTTGGAAATTACACAAAAACTTTTATTCAAATAGTGGAGCGTTTAGCAAAAAATGCCACAGATACTGAAAAAAAGCAAATGTGCGAAGCTTTCGTGACGGCAACCGATTTGGAATTATGCTTTTTTGAAGAATCTATTGCGAAATGAGCATTATAAAATGGCATGATTACCGTAGATGATACATTAATAGCACCGATGAGTCCGATTGGCTGGAATAATTTCGTGTTGCACCGGGCGTACATTATTGATCCGTATCGGATCAAACAATGATAAAGTGGTCAGAGGCAGTTTTTTCTTAGCGTAGAAACATACGAATATGGGAATTACCTGCTGATACGCCAAAAATTTTGCCTGGTGTAACAGCCACAGCCGTTTGTGCCGGCTCTCATAGTTTGATTTGCGCAGGAAATTTAATGGCTTTCGTCAGATTAGATAAGCCAAGGAAGAATGGAAAATGTGGATAAGCTGCTTTTGTTTTCCCTGAGTTTTACCATAGCCTGATGCACGAGGTTGTACACAGTTCGTACTTCTACTGACATAATTGAGGCCACCTCCTTGAAAGAGAGTTCATCATAATAAATCAGGAAAATCGTTTCTTTTTGTTTAGGGGTCAGCGATTCTATCAGGTGCATCAGTTTTTTTCTGATTTCCTTGGTCACTTCCCGGTTGATGTAGTGCGATCTGTGGGATAGTTTCATTTCAAATGAACTAATGTCCACGGTATGACAAAGGGACTTCGAATCAGTAAGTCTTAAAATGATCTTCCTTCGCAAAGCTTTGAAAAGGTAATATTTTACATTTCTCACCTCACGCAGTTTTTCCCTTTTATTCCATAATTCTATAAACAAATCCTGAATACTGTCTTCCACCATTTTCACATCGGTGGTAATCCTGCTGCCGTAGTTGTATAGTTTGTTGAAGTATTGTGTATAAATCTGTGCCAGCGCTTTTCTATCCCCACCTCTCAAATTGTTCCAAAGCCCCGCGTACTTTTCATTTTCCGGGCTTGATGAGGCATTATGTATTTTTTCCGGGTGCAATGGCAACAATTAAATTTATATCAATAAATGAAAATTAAGCCATTTATCAAACGGATCTGACAATTATTATCAGTTTTCAGAAAATACCCGCAATCGGCCTTCTGTCAGGCTTTCAGCATTGTGTCCAGCCTGTACTCAAAGTTTGTCAAGGTATTCATATAGTTAGTAAATGCCTGATGGGGAGACTTGTAGGGGCTAAAATAAGCATGAACTGTGCCGTCGTTCAACATTTTGGTGGACATGTAGTAAAAATGGTCTGAAGCCTGAAGGTAATCCCAGGTCAGGGAGATTTCATGGTCATCGATTTTGTTTACTTTTTCGGCCAGACTATATAAAAAATCGAAGGCCTCGAGTTGCATATGGTTTCCGAGCCAGGCACTTAAATCCCTTTGTTCATCTGCCCAGGAAATGGGGGCCATGGTACGAAAGATCTCTTTTGCGCGCAATTTGCCGATGGCCTCGGAAGGTGTAACAAAGTAACCCTCCTGGTTTTTCAGGATATGGGCCGGCAATGCTTCAATGAATTTAAAAATACCGGTACTTTTCCATTGATGTTCCCCCAAGGTTTCATAGTCCATAAAAAGATTGATAAGGTTTTCGCTCCCGGGCATTTTTTTTATCCAGCCTGCAAATTTTTCGGCGGTTAGGGGCCAACCCGACCAGGATCGGTTAGAAAACCGGAAAGCGATATCATCGCTTAACCGGTAATTTCTAAGCAGAAGTTTAAATTTCCGGGCTTCCGGATAATGATACAGTTTATTGGGGCTTCGGCCTTTCAGCACTTTGTCGGCACCTTCGGTCAGCATGGCTTTGTAGCCGAGGGATTTTATCCAGCCCCCGATTTTATGTGAGTATATTAATTCGGTATTTCTGAAGACCCTGGGCTTGTAATTGAAAGTTTCCATCATTTTTTTTTGATGGGCTCGAACCTGCTCTGTAAACAGGTCTTTGCTTTTGATGAAAGCCAGTGAATGACTATTGGTTTCGGACAAAAACTCCACAGAGCCTGTGGCCAGTAATTGCTGAAAGCTTTCAATAAGTTGCGGGGCATATTTTTTCAGTTGGTCGAGCATGATCCCGGAGATACAGAAAGTGATTTTAAAATCGGGATACTCACCTAGCAAATTGAGAAGCAGTTGGTTGGCCGGTTGATAGCAGTTGGTGGCAACTTTGGTGAGTATCTTTTTGTTTAAGTCTTCATCGAAGTAGGAGACATCACTGGTAATATCGAAAAAAGACATTTGTTTTAAGCGAAAGGGCTGGTGCACCTGAAAATAAAGACAAATGTTTTTCATTGTATGGAATTGGGTGAAAGCGTAGTATAAAGGTCGGCTACCTGCCCGGCTGCTGTTGTCCAGGACAACCCCGCCAGCCTGTTCCGGTTTTCCTGTTTTTGCCGTAATGTCAATTTCGTATTAGTGATTACATCAAATATCAGATCAGCCAGGGCGTCGGTTTCCCAATAGTCCACCTGCAGAATATGCGGAAACAATTCCGGAAGTCCCGATTGTCTGCTGACAATAACGGGCAAATCTGCGCTCATTGCTTCAATGCCCGTTAAACCAAAAGGTTCAGACACAGAAGGCATGACCAGGACATCGCTGATTTTCCATAGGCGTTTCAGCTCTTCTTTATTTAAAAAACCCGGAAAATGGAAATGTTTGCTGATGCCCAATCCTGCGGTCAATTCTATCATTTCATCCCTTAAATCACCATCACCGGCCATTATGAAGCGAATTTGATCACTCCTTTCGGCGAGCTTACTGGCTGCATGGATAAAATGTGAAGGACCTTTCTGACGCGTAATCCGGCCACAAAATGTGATAACTTTTTCACGGAATCCCGGAAGGTTGTCTGTTGTCTCCGGATGATCAAATCCAGGAGGAACGCCATGGTAAACCACTTCAATTTTTTCGGGGTTAACTTCATAATGGCTGACGAGTACATTTTTTGTATAGTGGCTTACGGCGATGATTTTGTCGGCCTTTTTAAATCCCTTTTTTTCCAGTTTAAAAATAAATTGGTTACCGGATTCCCCATTTCTGTCGATTTCAGTAGAATGAACATGTAAAATCAGCGGTTTGTTACTGGCGCTGCGCATCATCAACGCCGCCCCGTAGGTGGGCCAATCGTGTGCATGTATGAGGTCATAATTGCGTCCTTTCAAGGCCTTCACAGTCGCTTTGCCGAACCTGGCCAGTTCTTTACGGAGCGCATCGTCTATCGCATGTTCCGATTGTTTTTCAGGTTGTGATGAAACAGGGTTGCCCGGATAGGGAGAAAGGAGAGAAGGAATGCTGATCTTATGCAGGAATTTACTCATCACCTCACCGAGATTTTCCATTTCGTTTTTCAATGATGCAGCCTGTTTTGCATCATTACAACCTCTAACCGGATTTTTTACATCATCCTGGTGTGGGGTCAGAAAGTCAATCTTAATACCCTTTTCAGTCAGTGCATTAGCAAGCCAATAACAGGCCGTTCCCAACCCTCCGGTTATATGAGGTGGGTATTCCCAGCCAAACATCAGTATTCGCATCATCTGTCCCTTCAACAAAGAAACACGTTAAGTCATTTACTTATAAAAAATTGCCCGCCTTCTTAAAAATTAATTGGGGACTAATTCCGCTACCTCTTTCTCGAATTTGCCTGCAATCTTAGTTGGCCTGATACGGAAGATGATAGCCTGATTGTTTGGATGGGTCGATTGTGAGATTTCAGAGACTTTCGATACCTTAAGGTTATCAAGTTTACTGATGGTCTTTTTTAAGTTTTCGACAAAAGTATGCAAGGCATTTCGGGCAGTTCCTCCTTTGAGTTCTTCCACTTTCCCATAAACCACAACGCTTTTCCAATTTCGTAAATTTTCAAATTCTTCCACCTCGAGGCATACACTGGGATTGTTCCTGAATATTTTGCTTTTCATACCCTCCCGGGTGTGGCTGATAATGCTTTGGGTTTCCTTGTCGTAGTAATAGGTAATAGGGATGACGTGTGGCGTATTGTTTTCGCAGCACCCCATTCGACCCAAATAGTGATTGCTGAGCACCTTCTCAATTTCGGTTTTACTTAAGTTTTGGATCATGCTGTTTGATATTTTGGTTAAAAATCAGGTTAGAAAATATATAGAACTCCTAGTTTACAAAACTACAACTAAACTATTCATTATCAAAGGAAAGCGATAACTATCACCGGTCGTATGTGTGATGTTTTTGTTAAGAAATCATGAAAAACTGAATTTGCTTTTCAGACCTCAACAAAAAGGCGGGAAAGAAAGTTCTAAAATGATCGATACTGTCTTTAATCAATGTTTAACATGATTTATATCATCAATTTTTTCTTTTCAAAGGGTTAATATTTACCCAAAAAGAAGAATTATGAAGCTAGTGGCTGTTTTAAGTACCGAAAACCACAAAAATACCTTACGTCAACTTTTTATCAGAAAGAAAATATCCGTTTTCAGCGAATTAAATGTCAACGGATTCCGGCCGGTTTATCATGAAGGATTCGAAGCGCCGGAGAAGCCTGAAGATGTGAATCTGCATCCCGTTTTCTCAATACTTAGTTTTGCTTTTGTCACAGATTCCCAGGCCAAGGAATTAATACGGGATATTGACCTTTTTAATAACAAACAAACGCTACCAAAACCCGTCCATGCCTTTCAACTGGACGTAGACAGATTTGTGGGATAATTTTCCGAAAGGCTCACCGGAAGTCAAGCCGTTCTTAACAGACCAGTGATTTGCCAATAGCAAATAAAAGCCTATTTTTGTCCTTTTTGAAGCATGAAGCCGCTATATGGCTTTATATGAAAAAGTTCAAAACATATGAAAATTGTATCCTGGAATGTAAATGGGATAAGGGCTATTGCCAAAAAAGGATTTGCGGAATCAAGGTTGGCTTTAAACAGTGATATGCTGTGCCTGCAAGAAACCAAGGCCCAGACAGCGGAGGTAGAAAAGGCACTGGCTTTATCAGATCATCAACCGTTGTATATCAACCATGCCGAGAGGAAAGGCTACTCAGGCACGGCCATCATTTCGGAAAAGATGCCATTGAAAGTTACCTATGACATGGGTGTTGAAGCACATGACTCAGAGGGCAGGATCATTACGGCAGAATATGACCGGTTTTACCTGGTTAATGTATATGTGCCAAATTCCGGAAGGGAATTGGTGCGTTTGGACTACCGCTCTGGGTGGGACCGGGATTTTTTGAGGTATTTACAACAATTGGACCATCAAAAGCCTGTGGTGGCTTGTGGTGATTTTAATGTGGCCCATCAGGCTATGGATTTGAAAAACCCGAAGTCAAACTACAACAAAACCGCAGGTTATACGCAGGTTGAAATAGACGGATTTTCTAATATCCTGGCGGGAGGTTTTATCGATACTTTCAGGTATCGGCACCCTGATGAAATCGCCTATAGCTACTGGAGTTTCCGCATGAATGCCCGCGCTAATAATGTCGGGTGGCGTATAGATTACTTTTTAATCAGCGAAAGACTGGAAAAGCATTTGGTTGATTCTTTTATTTTACCGCATTATATGGGTTCTGATCATTGTCCGGTGGGCATTCGTTTAGATTTTTAATTGACAGTTGACAATTAAGGGGGGAGGGATTTTGATTGAGGGTTTTTTTAAGACTGGGGGGCAGGAGGGATAGAGGAGAACTTTTGAAGGAAGTGCGGAGTTCGAGGCTGGGGTAAAAGGGATAATTTGAATGGATCGGGGGATGAATTTTCTGATGTGAAAACAAAAAAATACTTTTGTGAAAAATTTACGACATAAACCATATGAAACCCAAACATACTAAGGCACTTTTCAGCTATGGGGAAGACTATTTAACAGCAGGCAAAGTCCTTGAAATCTGCAGGGGGCATAGCAGGGGCTATATCAGTGATTCTACCGCCGGCAAGATACGGAAAAGTGAAAATATTGTTGCGACGATTGCCGGGGGGGATGAAGTGGTGTATGGTATCAATTCCGGTTTTGGTCCCTTGTGCACTACTAAAATTTCACCTGAAAACACCAGAAAATTACAGGAGAATATATTGAAAAGCCATAGTGTAGGGGTAGGTGAATTCATTTCCGACGAAGTTGCAAAATTAATGTTGATACTGAAAGTGCATGCGCTGGCCAAAGGTTATTCGGGCATCAGCGGATCAACATTGAATCGCATCGTTTGGCATATTGAAAATGACGCCCTCCCCAAGGTCCCGGCCCAGGGCTCAGTTGGTGCTTCAGGAGACCTTGCACCCCTTGCGCATCTTTTTTTGCCTTTAATAGGCCTGGGTATGCTTAGCTACAATGGCAAGGATATAGCCACAAAGCATGTACTGGAAAAAGTTGGCTTAAAACCACTGAAACTCGCACCAAAGGAAGGACTGGCTTTAATCAATGGTACCCAATTCATTGCGGCCTTTGCGGTAAAAGTGGTAGAGAAATTACATCATTGCATGAGTCAGGCCGACATTATCGCGGCTATGATGATAGAGGGTCTTTTGGGATCATCACGACCATTTTTGGATGAATTACATCAGCTAAGACCTTACCAGGGTACACAGCATGTGGCTACACGCATTAACCGGCTGCTGGCCAACTCAGCGATTGTTGCCTCACACAAAGACTGTGAAAGGGTGCAGGATCCGTATTCCCTGAGATGTATTCCACAGGTTCACGGGGCTTCGCGAAACGCCTGGTTGCATTTGAAAGAATTGTTGGAGATAGAACTCAATGCTGTTACGGATAATCCTGTGATCATTCATGAAGACCTGGCCATAAGCGGAGGCAATTTTCACGGGCAACCGCTGGCACTGCCTTTGGATTATGTTTGTGTGGCCGCGTCGGAGTTGGGTAATATAGCCGACCGCCGCATATATTTGTCTATGGAAGGCAACGTGGAAGGGTTACCAAAATTACTGGTGCAAGACACAGGATTACATTCCGGATTTATGATATTGCAATACACCACAGCCGCCCTGGTCAGTGAAAACAAAGGCCTGTGTTTTCCTGCCAGCGCAGATAGTATTCCGACCTCACTGGGACAGGAAGATCATGTGAGCATGGGTTCGATCGGAGGGAGAAAGGCTTTACAAGTGGTTGAAAATCTTGAGAAAATACTGGCCATTGAACTGTTGTGTGCCTGCCAGGCCCTGGACTTCAGGCGCCCACTTAAATCTACGCCGGTTATTGAAGCGGTACATGCCATGGTAAGGACCGAAATCCCACATACCAAAAATGATCGCATTTTTGCCGATGACATCCGAACTGTGCTTGGTATGATCCGGACCGGTGCTGTTCTGGAAGAAGGAAGGCGTTTTGATGACGGTGAGATTCAAAATCTGAAGTCGAAATATGATCAGCTTTTTGAGGTTTATTGATAAGTAAGTGACATGAACTTGTTTAAAACCAAATTGGTCGGCCCTTTTAAACAATTACTGACCTTTGCCGGTATTCCCCCAAAAGGCCCCGTGGCCGACGAAAAATTGTCTGTTATTGAAGATGCCGGCATTTTGCTGAAAGGTCGGTTTATAGAGGCAGTCGGGGGGTTCAATGAGCTGATCAGGGACTGGAAGGTCAGGGATGCGGCCATTGAGCGGCTGCGCGACGATGTGGTGGGGTTACCGGGATTTGTCGATGCGCATACCCATATTTGTTATGCAGGTTCCAGAGCCCTGGATTACGCTATGCGGAATGCCGGGAAGTCTTATCTTGAAATAGCCAGATCCGGTGGTGGCATCTGGAACAGCGTACAACATACGCGTAATGCGAGTGAGGAGGCACTCGCGGAGGGGTTAACCGGCAGGATAAACCGGCATGTAAAGGCAGGGGTAACCACCATGGAAGTCAAAAGCGGTTATGGGCTTAACTTAGAGACAGAAATCAAAATGTTAAAGACCATTCAAAAGGTAAATCAGCAGCAATCTGTTGATCTGATCCCTACCTGTTTAGCGGCCCATATCCTGCCACCGGATTTCGACGGTAACGCCGGGTCTTACCTTCGCCATCTGGTAAGGGATCTGTTCCCGATCCTTCTTAGCGAAAAGCTGGCCAGCCGCATCGATATCTTTGTGGAAGAAACGGCCTTTGATTATGAAGTTGCCAAATCCTATCTCATTGCCGCCGGAAGGCAAGGTTTTGATCTAACCATCCATGCCGATCAGTTTACTACCGGAGGAAGTAAACTGGCAGTTGAAGTCAAAGCAGTTTCTGCCGATCATCTGGAGGCCAGTGGTGAAAAGGAAATAGCTTATCTGGCAAAAAGTGATACAACAGCCACGGTACTGCCTGGTGCCAGTCTTGGGTTAGGTATGAAATTTGCGCCGGCCAGAAGCCTATTAGATGCAGGAGGCAGTCTGGCCATTGCTTCGGACTGGAATCCGGGCTCTGCCCCGATGGGCGATTTGCTGACACAGGCGGCGTTGCTGGGCGCCTATGAGAAACTAACTAATGCGGAGGTGTTAGCTGGGTTAACGGTGCGTGCGGCCAGAGCACTTAAACTTACTGACCGGGGTAGCCTCAAACCGGGATTACTTGCTGATTTTATTGCGTTCCCTTGTGCGGATTACCGCGAAATTCTCTACAACCAGGGTGCATTGAGACCATGCCGGGTGTGGAAAAAAGGAGTAAGGTGACCACGGAAAAACCAAAAGTTTAAGCCTGCCTAATAATCGATGGAGGCATATATAATCGCATATAACCGGTCCCAAAACTCTTGATTTGGAAAAGGCACAATCTGGGTCATGCCCACAAAAATAAGATCCTCATTTGGGTCGATAAAGAATTTGGTGTTAAAGTAACCACCCCATTCATATGTTCCCGGTGATTTTGGACTATAGCCATTGCCTTCCAGGGTGGTCAGGGCGAAGCCCAATCCATACGTCACACCTGGAATTTTAGAGAAGCCTTTGTTCTTTCGGTTGAGGTAAATCAACTGGTCCGATGTCATCATTTCGATGGTTTTTCTGCCTAAAATCCTATGTCCTTTATATTTGCCACCATTTGACAGCATGAAGATGAATCTTGCATAGTCCATGGCAGTTGAAGACAGCCCGCCACCACCTGCAAAAAAGTTTCTCCCATCAGCACTTGGATACTCTAAAGCGCCGTTGTCTTCAATATCTTTCATCATGATCAGTTCATCGTCATCATCATAGGTGTAGACAGGGCATAGTCTTTTTCTCTTTTTTTTGGGTAGATAGAAATGGGTGTCATTCATTTCCAGCGGGGTAAAAATGTGCTCACGAAAATATTCGTTCAGTGATTGCCCCGAAATAACCTCAATGACCCTTCCTAAAACGTCCATATTCAGCCCATACATATATTTCTCTCCCGGTTGGAATACGAGCGGAACCCTGGCCAGTTTGTCAATAAATTCCTCAGTGCTCCAGCTTTCGTGCGATAACCCAACGTCCAGCATATCGTTTTTAGCATAGACTGCCTTGACTTTTCCCGAATGAAAATCACCATAAGCAATACCTGAAGTGTGTGTGAGCAGGTGTCTGATGGTAACAGGCCTTTGCAATGGTACGGTGGTATAGCTGGAATCATCCTTGTTGAATGTATTCAGAGCCCGTGTTTCTTTAAATGCTGGCAGAAAAAGGTGGACAGGGTCATCTAACCCCAGCTTTCCCTGTTCGAACAGTTGCAAAATTGATACGGAAGTGATAGCCTTCGTCATGGAGGCAATTCGAAAGATATCGTCCGGTTCATAGGCTTTTCTCTTTTTCAGGGTTCTGTAGCCAAAATTGTTAAAATAAACAATTCTACCTTTCCTGGCTATCAGGAATACCCCACCAGGCATCTGTCTTTTTTCAATGTAGCTTTCAACAAAAGGGTCAATTCGGGCTAAAACATCAGACAACATCTCCACTTCTTCAGGCAAACCTTCAGACAGCTCGTGGTACCGTGATTGTCCGTAGTTGTGTGTGATGAAGAAAATTAACAGAATCGATAATAGTACTCTCATAGATACATAAATTTTTATCTAATATAACTAAATCCGTGACTTAAACAAGTCCATGACCGTTTCTTGCTAAATAGATACCGGCACGATTCATATAACAGTTTTGCCTGTCCGGATTTACAAAAAACTAAATAGGTTTCTACGAATTTGATTAATATTGTATTATAAACTATTATTTTTTGTTTAAGGAACCAGAGGAGGATCCAAATGAACAATATATTAGTAACCATCGATTTTGATGAAAATACCGGTTTGTTGGTTAACCAGGGCTTTGAGATGGGGCAGAAGTTTGAAGCTAAAGTCTGGTTGCTGCACATAGCCGCGCCGGAGCCTGACTTTATCGGTTACAAGATCGGCCCCCAATATATAAGAGACAGCCGTGCAGGGGAATTGAGAAAGGAGCATAAAGCACTGCAGGAACTGGCAGACCAACTCAAGGCCAAAGGGGTAGATGCCGAAGGTCTACTTATCTACGGTACTACCATCGATATGATTGTTGAGGAGTCAGGTAAACTAAAATGTGACCTCGTTATTGTTGGATACCACGAACATGGCCTGCTCTACAAGGCTTTCAACGCCAACAAAACCTTTGAAATCATCAAAAAATCCAAAGTACCGGTAATGATCATTCCGCTTGATCGGGGAAGAGTAATTGACAGTTGACAATGTACAATTGACAATTATGGAAGTTTGTTACTTCACCATTTCCATATAACAAAATACCCAATTGTCAATTGTACATTGTCAATTATTCAAAACAAATAGCCTAGTCTCAAATAAAATCCTGTTTCTTCTTCCGTTCTGGCGACCTCGATGGCCATGACGGTGGCGTTGATGGGGGCAAACCAGAGTCCGGCGCCATAGCCATGGTGCAGCTTATCGGAGTTTTCACCATCCAGCCAAACCCTGCCGATGTCATTAAAGAGGTTAAAACCAAAGTTTATGGGCAAGAGCGGATTTTTGATGGTGGTAATTCTCATTCTCAGCTCGGTATTGTTGTAAAGCCGTGTGTCGCCAAAAAAACGTGTTTTGCGATAACCTCTCAAGGTTTGTAAGCCCCCCAATTGCTGTGCCTGGTAAAATTCGTAATTACCAAAGGTATGGCCGGCACCCGTACGGATAACCATGGTAACAGTAGCCGGGAGCCTGAAACTGAAAAACAATGAAAAATCTGCCATTGCGCTGGCATAGTTGTTGGAATTGTCGTTGAGGCCGGCATAAGCTCTCAGGTCCATATTAAGGTCGATACCCCTGGAGGGGAGTTTTTTATCATCTCTCATATCGAGACCGAATTTTAACACACCTCCCTCATAACTTTTCCAGTTGAAAAAATTTTCATCGAGATCAAGACCCGAACCGTCTAAAAATATTCTGTCCTCACCATCATACTCTGATTCCACCTTAAACAGTTGCCAATGGTGCCCAAAGCTAAGTGATCCAAACTCACCTATGCGTTTGCTTAGCAGGATTTCATTATTGATAAGACTATATTGTATCCGGTAGAAATCTATCGGATTTTCTACATTGAAGGATTCGTCTGTTTTTTTTGTTAAAAACAGTTTCATTGCCGAATCCAAAGAAATTAGAGATGTAACTAGGCGAGAAAAGGTCAAAATTGATGTTCAGGCTCCACTTATCAAAGACATTCATAAAAGCGCTGTGATATTTCAGGTCGAAGGAGTTGGTGGCAAACGCGTAGCTTCCCTGTACGAAATGACGTCTTATTATAAGGATCTTTACGAAAACCGTGTTGGATAAAAACGAAGCCTCCTCCCATAAACAGGCCATCGTCACGGTTAACATTAACATAAACCAGGGGGCTCAGCCTATCATACCTGAAATCCCTTCTGTCATACGTGTTTACTTCGGGTTCGCTGCTAGTGAAATCCCTGCTTTCCTTTCCAAAATTTATGATGTTGCCCTCCCTGTTATCGTAAATTTTGTTTTTTCTGGAAAGTCCTCTCACCTGTGATAAATCTATTATTTTGTTCTGACCTTCTCCACCTATAATCCGGATTACAGGCCCTTTATTTACTTTGCCTTCAATTTTAAAAAGGTCATTTCCTCCCAGCCCATAGACGCTGATTTCTTTAGTTTCATCTGTTTTAAAAGTACGCTCATACAACTTTTGGGAGGTAGTGTCATCCTTGGCTTTTTTGAATATCCGAACCTTGGTTTCAAGGTCGTTCATCCGCTCTATTTTAAAGAACTCATTCTTGCGACTTCCTTTGATATTAACGGTGCGGGCGAGAAACAGGTATTGTTGCCTGGCGTAATCTTTCAGGTTATTTCTGTGGGACTTCAATTTCTCGATGACCTCTTCACCATTCAGGGCGTAAATAGTGTCAGGCCAGGTGCTGATGGCTTGTTCTATGGTACTGTCTGTCAGGTTTTTTTGCAAGGTATAGGGCTCTGTAAGGAAGTCCCTGTCAAAATAACGCGCATTAGCGTTAAAACCTGGCACATACCTGTACTTGTAACCAAATCCCTGTAAAGTGGGCAGTGCCCACTTTCTTTTAGCAATATTCATCAGCAAACCCTGACTAACAAAGAATGCCTGGTCGCGATCCCTTGGAATGGGTCTGAAAATGGTTTTTTTATCCTGTTCAAAACTCGCCCATCTCCATTGATCGTCGTGCCGGTCCCAATCTCCGATCACCATGTCGAATAGCCTGGACTTTAGGGTCCATAACTGATCTACCTGATTGTTATTGTTTTTGTAAAGTTGTTGCAACATTTTGGCGGTGCTGTAAATCCTTTTGGCGTTGCCAAAGTTGGGCATGTCCGAATGATCGCCGTCAGGATGGGCTTCAAAAAGAAAAAGTCCGTTGGCAAACAGTTCACTATATTTTCCCAGACGTGGGTCATTGGGCATAAATACGATTTTGGGATTGGTATGGTAGATTTTGGCAGCCCTGGCAAGGGTTGGGATTACCAAAGCCCCATAGGGATGGGAGGCTGAAATTTCATCCTGGACAATATCGGCTGCGATGGTTCCACGCAGGGGTTCGGGCACCACTTTCTCAGTATATTTTTCTATTGATCTCAGCACATATTGCCTGCCGTCGCCTACCTGTAGCCTCAGGGATTTGGTTTGCTGCCCGCCTCCTCGTCTTACCGGGACCAATCCGCCCATTTCCCGGCCCATATCAAATACCGGAACAGTTATTTTTGCTTTCCAGGCCTCTCTGTAGTTTTTACCCAACAACCAGCGCCTTTTCTTGTCATATTGATTGCTGGCATTGGTTGTAACCACACTATCGGAAAAATCAATATCCTTAAAATTCGGAACCAGGTCAGGACGGTATTTTTTTGTGAATAAATGTTTTTCATAGGTTCTTTTTGCCGCTCCTTTTTCATCGGTCTGCCAAATTTCCAGGTTAACTCTACCGTCTTTGTAAAAAAACAACCTTGCATACCCCAGTCCACCATCGGCAAACTTTGCATATCCCTTTCTCTTCACATGATTGGATTTGGAACCCGCCCCGCTTACGATAAAATGTACGCTGTCTTTTAATATGTATTGCATGGAATGCTCGTGTCCGGAGATATAAATAAGATTGGGATACCTGGCAAAGAGTTGAGTAAGTACCTCTCGCATGGCTTTGTATTTAGGATGCCGGATATCCTGTATATTGCCTATCCACTTCCGGTAAAGAGGAAAAATAGAACCAATCACCGGCAGAGGCATATAAAGTGATCTGTTGATAGCAGTTAAAGGAAACAGATGAGCATGAAGATGACTTACCCCACCATGAATCCCATAACTGTAAAGCGGATGATGCGCGGAGAAAATGATTTTTTTGCCTTTGTTTCTCCTGATGATGTCATCAATTTGTACCATAATATCTGCGTTGGAGGCGATATCGCATCCCTCATCTTTCTCCGGTTTTTCCCAGGGGTGCAAAATCCATTGGGTGTCCAGTATAATCATGGTGATTTCATCATTCAGGTTTATTTCTACCGGGCCCGGGCAACCATCGTCCGGAAGAAATATATTGGTGCTGTCCATCAGGGCTTCCGCAAATTGCTCCTGGTTGTTAATGTATTCCCAGCCCGACCTTTTACCCTTCTTCCAATCGTGGTTGCCAGGGATGATAAATACTTTGCCCGCGTAGGATTTTACTACTTCCAACTGGCTGATTAATATATCTTCGGCCTGTTTCCTGGAAGGATGTCCTTTTTCGGGAAACCCTTTTGGATATATATTATCTCCTAAAAATACAACGGCACTTTCTTCATTTTCAGCCTTCAGTTGTTTTGAAAGCATGGTAAGCACGGGATTGCTGCCATTTTTGAAGTGCTTTCCCGCGTCGCCAATAAAATATAGCGTGTAGACAGGTAAGTCTTGGGCGGTGTATGACTGCTGGTTTCCGGAGGCAAGGCAGGTTGGTGTACTGTTTAAAACGAAATAAGAGGCTTGCTATGAGCCCGATAAAACCTCTGAAACCGGTCATATTGACGATAGCATTTAACTTGTCAAAAATATAAATAAATCCATATTAATAGTCATTTGGAGACCTAAAAGAAAACGATAACATAAGCCACGTTGCCATGGCCATAAGGTCTGTACATTTACTTGTTTTTGTTTAACGTAATACAAAATGTCGTACCAACATCCCCTTTCTGGCTTTCTACCGAAATATCTTCACCCAGTTTTTCGGCTGCTTTTTTGACAATATACAGACCTAAACCGTTACCGTTAGATTTAACTGTACCAATGAAATACATGTTAAATATTTTGTCGATTATTTCCTTTTTAATTCCGTCTCCGTTATCTGAAAAAATCAGACTCAGGATTGGTCCGTTTTCTTTAAATGTAATACTGATTTTTAATTTTTCACCCCCCGGCGATGACGCGAACATGAAAGAGTTTTCAATGAGGTAAGTAGTAATTTTGTTGATAATAAACAGGTCGGAAAATATAGAATCAGCGCCATAAATATCCAATTGATAGTCTTCAATATTATTCATTTTTCCGTAATAAGCAGCCTGGTTGGTTATAACACTTTTAAGGGTGTTCATATCGATCTCGGTGAATTGTATTTTATGGTTGTAAATTTCACTGATGCTGATGAACTTTTTTAACATCATATCCATGGCCTGTACCACGTTTTGAACCTTTTTGAACAGATCAAGAGCTTCTTTCTCTTTGACTGTCATTCTGGCTATTTGATCGATACCCATAATGCTGCTGATCGGTCTTCTCAAATCATGAGAGGCCCGGTACAAAAACATATCCAATTCCTTGTTGATTCTCCTCAGCCTGGAAGTTCTCTCACTAATGGTATGCTCCAGGTATTTGTTGATCGATTTAATTTCCTCGTTTTTTTCCTGCAGCATTTCTTTTTGATGGACCATTTGATCATTTACCACCTTCAACATATCGGCCTGGGTTTTGAGCTCTTCCTTTTGTTCAAAGGTCTGCCCCTGCAACATTTCCAACTTAAAAAAAGCACGGGAAAACCTTACGCCCAACAGTGTGGCGCTGAGAAAGAAGAAGCCCAGATAGCCGATGTTAATATACGAAATGAGGCTGTCCCGCTGGGTGTAAAATATAAACATGTGAGAAGTAAACACGATCACGCCCAGTAAAATACCAGCCACTGCGTACCAGAACTCGGGATTTTTGTCTATCATCGATTTTATCACGATGGTGGTTATATAAACGAAATTCACCAACATTACCACAAAGAAAGGTAACAGGTAGTAGGTGAACCATGTATCCGGTGAAAGTAATGTGACGATGGCAAAAGATAAAATCGCCCAAAAGACAAGGGCATTATACCTGGGATATGCGTTTTTTTTAAATATTTTATTGAAATATAAACAGCCTGCAAGAGAACCGAAAAACAGCGAAATGTATTCCAGCTTTGTATTGAACTCCCAGCTCAAAAATGGCATGATATCCACTAAAGGTGCGTAGTGGTCACTGATGCCTCTGTACGCCCAGAAAAGGCAAAAAAAGGCGAAATATAATACGGCTTTATCTTTTCTCCATAAGCTGTATAAAAACAAAAATGCTAATCCCATTAATACCAGACTGGTTAATAACATGGTCTCAGCGATAACCGAAGACTCCTCTCTTTTTACAAAGGTCCTGAAGCATCCGATGGATGGAGCTTTACTTATTCCTCCGTTTTTGTGATAAAAATTGGCAACTTGAATGATGATTTCCGTTTTTCCACTTTCCTGCAGTTTGAAGGGGAGGGTATGGCTTTTCCTCCGGTGGACAGTGGTTGCCCGGTCTGTTCCTACTTTACCACAGGCTACCTTTAGCCGACCGTTGATCCAGATTTTATAACTGGAATATAACTTGGGAACCTTTATAGCCAATAAATCGCCATAGGGTGAAGCGATCACCTGAAGCCTGTAAGTTGCATATCCCGTATTATCCGGTTTTTCGCCATTGACTAATTTACCCTTCCACAAGCCGGGCAGGTTTACCAGGGATTTACCTGGCAGGTCTTCTTTCTGTTGGAAATCTTTTGGTGTTAGTAACTGTTTCCAGTAAAACTCCCAGGGCCCGTTTAACACCAAAATATTGCTTTTGTTGAATTCAAAAGATGTCAAATCAACAATTCCCTCTTGCCCCTTCATATCCTGATTCATCAATCCCAGTGTTATGGAAGACTTTAAAATCAAAAATATGCTTGGTGCGATGCGTATGAATAGTCTGTAACTCCTTTTCATTTTAAGGCCTCTCCAATCATTAGCAGCCAATAAATCAGATTTTTTTTTGTGGATTTTTTTACTGGTTTTTACACCCTGAGCGGAAAATAAGGCGAAACTAATAAAAATTGGTAATTTATCGTTGGAATGGTCTGCTTACTCTTTAAATTATCATCCAGCCGGGTTTTGAGCATTTCCTGGCCGACCATTCACTGATGTGAGTGGTTAGTATTTTCCGACCGTATAGCCTTTTTTTGCGAAATCTTTGAGGGCAGACAAGGAGTTTTTTACCTTATTCTGCCATTCTTTCTGCTTTTTAGGTAAACTACCATGGAGTGTCTCGATATCATAGAGCCGGTCAAATTCGTTACTTTCTTTCAGCAATTTACGGATTTCATTGTTGTAGATTTTCAAATCACTTTTCTTACCCGGTTCTCTTGAAAGCTGCCATATCCTTTTTCTGATTTTTCTGGCATACAGTTCTGCTATGTCAAAGTGCAATTGCTCATGTGCCAGCAATTGTGGCGATTGCGCCAGGGCCCACGATTTAGTCTTGTTAAAAAGTGTATAAACGTCATATTTTATTCTTTTCTTAACAAAATAGGGGACCGCTTTTATTTTAACCATAGAACCGGCGTCACCATGGTACTGATCAGGCCTCGATCCTTTAAAATCTTCCCATTTAAGGGGATTAAACGGCTGCCACTCCTTGTAGATCTGAAAATCCACAGGCTCCTGCACCTTTTGGGCGATCAGTTGATTGGTGATCAAAACCTGAACGGCAGCGAAGAAAAGAATGTTTAACTTATCCATATGCGTGACAGCGCTGTTGATTTTTGCTAACCAAAATTCATGCCTTTTGCAGCATGATCTGAAAAATAATCTAAATTCTGCCAGTAACAATAACTTTTTGATGCATTTCTTTGAAAAATAAATTATTGATGCTTTTTTAGGTAAATTTATTTTTCTCTGTGACCTATATTGTATGCCGCTGATAATTGTACTCCTGGGTATAGTGCTCCTCCTGGTATTAATCATTGTATTTAAACTGAACGCTTTCATTTCATTTATCATCGTTTCGCTTTTAGTGGGTGTTTTTGAAGGACTTCCTGTAATATCTACTGTCGAGGCGATAAAAACCGGCATAGGCAGTATTATGAGTTCTCTGATCATTATTTTGGGATTTGGGGCGATGCTTGGCAAATTAGTGGCCGATAGTGGTGCTGCCTATAAGATCACCACCGGCCTTGTCGCTGCCTTTGGATTAAAGAGAATTCAGTTGGCCCTGATGGTGACGGGCTTTATTGTGGGTATACCTATGTTTTATTCAGTGGGATTTGTGATTCTGGTGCCCCTGGTTTTTACCATGGCAGCCAGTACAGGGTTACCCCTGCTGTATGTGGGCATACCTATGCTGGCTTCACTTTCTGTAACACATGGTTATTTGCCTCCACATCCGGCACCTACTGCCATAGTGGGGATGTTTCAGGCCGATATCGGTACCACATTGATTTATGGAATTATCATTGCGATTCCTGCCATTCTTGTGGCCGGACCACTGTTATCAGGTTATTTTAGCAGGTTTGATGCAAAACCGTTAAAGGCATTTACCGGTACGGAAAATGCTGCCGGCACCTCAGTTCCTTCCCTGGGAAGTAGCCTGGCAGTTGCCTTGTCACCTGTAATTTTAATAGGTTTCGCGGCCCTGGCCAGGCTATGGGTAGCTGAAGGAAGCTTTGCGTGGAAACTCGCCGATATTCTGGGGAATCCATCCATCGCTATGCTGATTGCGGTATTGGCGGCTATTTACTTTTTGGGCATAAGAAATGGTCAAAAAATGACTGAATTGATGGAATCCATATCTTCAGGGGTTTCGGGAATCACGATGGTACTGCTGATCATCGCTGGCGCAGGGGCATTTAAACAAGTGTTAATAGAAAGCGGGGTCAGTGACTACATTGCCGGACTCATGCAGGCATCAGGCTTTTCACCCTTGTTTTTGGCCTGGTTCATTGCAGCGGTAGTGCGGGTGTGTGTGGGTTCTGCAACGGTCGCCGGCCTTACCTCAGCGGGTATTGTAGTCCCCCTGGTTGGAGATCCCGATGTTTCACCTGAGCTGATGGTTTTGGCTATTGGTTCGGGAAGCCTGATGTTGTCACATGTTAATGATGGTGGGTTCTGGCTCTTTAAGGAGTATTTTAATCTTAGTATTAAGGAAACATTATCCACATGGACTGTGATGGAAACGACGGTTTCGGCGATGGGGTTGGTAGGGGTGATGGTTTTGGATTGGGTTGTTTGAAATTGACAGTTGACAATGTTTGGTGGCGTATACTGGGATGGTTTAGGGGGTGAGGTCTGGGTTGATGGTGGGCGGTTGACGATGGTTAGTGGGGATTTTTTTGGGGGGGAATGTCAGGGGGGGATAATTTGTTGTGTGTGGATAGGTTGGTGTTGTGGAGGGATGAAGGATGGGGGCATGGTAACAGGTAGATTAAAGTTGATAATTGATTGACAGATAAATAATAATAATTACATGGAAAATTATAAAGCTGATTCAAAGAGATATGATTCAATGTTGTACCGCCGCTGTGGGGCAAGCGGGATATTATTGCCGGCCATATCGTTAGGGTTATGGCATAATTTTGGTTCGATTGACAGTTTTGAAAAGGGCAGGAGTATTGTCAGAAAAGCATTTGACCTTGGCATTACTCATTTTGATTTGGCTAATAATTATGGGCCGGTATATGGATCAGCCGAGGAGAATTTTGGGCGTATGTTGGAAAAGGATTTAAAACCTTATCGTGATGAATTGATCATTTCTTCCAAAGCCGGTTGGGACATGTGGCCGGGGCCTTACGGCAATTATGGCTCGAAAAAATACCTGATCGCGAGCCTGGATCAAAGCTTGAAACGCATGGGTTTAGAGTATGTAGATATATTTTACCACCATCGTCCCGACCCTGAGACACCTCTGGAAGAAACAATGGGTGCCCTTGACCTGATTGTGAGACAGGGTAAAGCGTTGTATGTGGGCATCTCGATGTACGACAAAGAACAAACCGGGGAAGCCATCGATATGCTGGGTGAACTGGGTACTCACTGCTTCATTCATCAGCCTAACTACAGCATTTTTGATCGCTGGATTGAAGGAGGGCTGTTGGAAGAATTAAAACAAAAAGGTACCGGTTGTATTGTATTTTCGCCGTTGCAACAGGGATTGTTAACCAACAAATATCTTCATGGCATTCCTGAAGACTCGCGGGCGGCCAAGGAGTCAGGATATCTTCAAAAGGATAGCATCACAGAGGAAAAGCTGGAAAAAGTCAGGTTGCTGGACCAACTGGCAAGCGCCCGGGGACAAAGCCTTGCACAAATGGCTATAGCCTGGCTGTTGAGAGATCCCGGTGTAACCTCGGTTTTAATGGGTGTAAGCAGCGAAAAGCAACTTCTCGATAATCTTAGCTCCCTGGATAATTTAGAGTTTTCCACAGAGGAATTTGAGAAGATTGAAAATATATTGGGCGGAGATTAGCTGTAGATTCTTTGTTTCGGAGTTTCCCCGGATGCCAGGTGCCGTGCCAGGTGCTTGCATTAAAAATCCATAATCAATCGCTTTCAATTTCCAGGCCGCCTGTAATTTTTTCGTCCCTTCCGGACGTTCGTTTATTTGCGAATAGTACATGATGTGTATTAATTGACAACTGTCAATTATGAACCGAGTCATACCCAAACCTATCGAGCATCTTTTCAAGCCAATGTTTGGTTTACAGGAGAACTTTCCATGCTTATAGGTTTAGACGTTACCTCTGTGTTTCTCATCAAGTGACTTTTGTCAATAGATTATCTAATTCATATCATTGAAATGCAATACGATATCTGTTTTATTAGACAAATAATAAGTTTCATTAATGAAAACCGACCTATCTCCTGCAAAGCCCTCCTTACTCACTTTTTTACAGTACTTCCTGATCATTGTCTTAATTCTGTATTTTGGTCAGTCGCTGTTGATTCCGGTTAGTTTTGGTTTACTGATAAGTTTTGTGTTGTATCCAATTTGTCGATGGCTGGAGCAGCATAAATTTTCAAGGGTTATGGCTATTCTCACCAGCCTCGTTCTCTTTCTGATCCTGACATTACTACTTGTTGCGCTGATGGTCAGGCAGTTTTCCCTGTTTACGAGGCAATGGCCGGATCTTTACGATAAGGTCATGCTTCTACTGAACGATGCCTTTAAAAATGTCGGCGATTTTTTTAATATAGCCCCTGAAGAAAGAAGAAACTGGCTCCAGACCTTGCTTACCGACGCTTCACAAAAAATCCTGCAGATTTTGCCCAGGACCGTTTACAACACATCAATTTCAACAGTTTTGTTTTTATTGGTGCCATTTTATACCGCCCTGATACTGTATTACCGTAAACTGCTAATGACCTTTTTGTTTCAGATATTTCCGGGTGCAAAACGTCAGCAAGCAATTCTGAGCATTTTGCAGGAGTCCATCATTGCCTATTATAATTTTATTAAGGGAATGGCATTGGTATATCTGATCGTGGGCATATTAAATAGTATAGGCTTAGCCATTTTAGGTATCCCCAATGCGATATTTTTCGGCTTCATTGCTTCCATTCTTACGTTTATACCGTATATCGGCATCACGCTTGGGGCTCTTTTGCCCATGAGCATAGCCTGGCTCACTTACGACTCGATATGGTACCCCCTGGGCATTGTTGGAATATTTGTGGTGGTGCAGGTGCTGGAGGCCAATATTATATTCCCGCTGGCGGTGAGTTTCAAATTAAGGATAAACGCCCTGGCTACTATTACAGTCATCATGCTGGGGGCTATCATCTGGGGTGCCTCCGGTATGATTCTTTTCATGCCTTTTACCGCTATTTTTAAGCTGATTGCCGATAGGGTAGAGGTGCTGAAACCCATTTCTATTCTTCTGGGAACACCTGAGGAAATCGAAAAGGATCATGATGGCGGTTGATGAAGATCATTGAAAAACTGGCTTTTGATTTGGTCATTTTAAACAAAAAGTCATGGAAGAAAAGAATCTGATGAAAGAAATACTGTACCTGAGGGCTGGTTTAACGGCACAGGGTTTAAACAAAATGAGATCAATCGTCGAACATTTTTCAGAGACCAATGCAGATGCCAGGTGTACTTACCGTACTTTTACCCCGTGTGGACCACGATGAAAAAAAACGCCTGAAACGAGAGATTATGGTCACCTGAGCCTTTCAGGTGACTATAACGTAGTCAGCAGTGGTTACTTGAGCGCTAATATCGGCACTTTGCTGTGAAAAGCCAGCTTTTTAGAAATACGTTTCTGGGACAGGTTATCCAAAAACTTGTGTTTTCTGGGAATCAAAGCGATTAAATCGATGTCATTGTTTTGTGCATAATCCTCCAGGCCGGCTTCTATGTTTTGGGTATGAATGAAGTGATATGTATGTCTGACGTGCTTGAAATACTGTTCAAACTTTTTGGCCTCATTAATTTCCGAATCAGATAATCCTGCCTCTTCATCCGGGTCGATATGAACAATATTAATTTCCGCATTAAAAGCTTTTGTGAGCTGGATCAATGTTTGGAGAACGTTTTTATCCTCGATACTTTTATAATCGCCGGCAAAGGCAATTCGTTTTATGTCGCGTATCCGTGCGCTTTCCGGTATGGCCAACACAGGAATCACCGACTCTTTCATCACTGAATATGTGTTACTGCCAATCAAAATTTCATCCAGGCCCCGTGCTCCGTGCGTACCCATTACAATGAGCTTACACCCGGTTGACTCACAAGCACTGAGAATCGCGTTTTTAGTGAGGTCGTGTTTGATTAATATGTCGTGTTCTACTTCCTTTAACTCCTCGGGGGTTTCTTTAAATATGTCAAATTCCTTTTTGATGTTGTCTTTGATGTTAGTAATTGACTCTGAAAAATAAGCCTCTGCTCCCGCATCCATCGATGAAACCGGCACCTGAAACGCATGCATCAGAATCAGTTTTGCATCCATTTTTTTTGCAATCTTTATGGCAAAGGTTAGTGCATTTTTGGAACAAAGTGAAAAGTCTGTGGGAACTAATATTTTGGTATTATGCATTTTTAAAAAGTGTTTAAAAGGCGGCTGTAATACCGCCTTTTATTAATAGTTAATTAATCTTACACTAAATGAACTAATCTTATACTCATTTCAAGATATGGAGATTTGTTTTTTGGGAAGTTTTTTCGCTTCCTCTTTTTTCGGCAATCCCAACTTCAGCACCCCGTCCTGATAATTTGCCTTTATTTTATCCTGATCTACAGAATCAGGAAGCATAAATGAGCGATAGAATGAACTATAATTGAATTCTTTCCGCGTGTAATCTTTTTCCTTTACCTCAGATTCTTCTTTTTTCTCACAGCTAATTGTCAGATTTCCGTTTTCAATGTTGATGTGGAAATCCCTTTTATCCAAACCTGGGGCGGCCAGTTCTACTGTAAACTCATTATCATCTTCTCTGATGTTGGCTGCCGGAACCCTTGACAGCCAGCCGTTACCAACTTCCAGGTCATCATCAAAAAAGTCAGTAAACATTTTTGGGAAATTGGGGAATAGCCTTGAACTTCTGATTAGGTTTGTCATTTTAGTTTCCTCCTATATTTTGGTTTTAAAAATATATTTCAGACAAACTTAACCACCTTTCTATCCAGTATCAATGATGGTAATCAGAAGGAAAAATGATTAAAATCAATAGTGATGTCGTGTATATTTTGGAAAGAACAGGCCTGATTATTATCAATCCCGGTATTGATGAATATCATGGATCGGAGCCATGTGACATGATATATTTGAACACCGATTAAATGGACCTATGAGAATTCACATCATACTGCTGTTGCTGATATCAGCTTCTTTCTCAAATTGTTCGCCAAGAGTTACCATCACCAGGGATCGTGATGATCAGGCCAACTTTTCCCAATATAAGACCTTTTATTGGGGGCCCATGGAAGAAGACAGGCATGAGGAATTTCCTATGTATGATAACAGTCTCAACCGGAAACGGATAAAACAGGCCGTAGCCGGCGAGCTGGCTAAAATAGGTTATGTGATGAATGACATGGCCCCTGATTTACTGGTGGATTTTCACATTGTGGTGGAGTCCAAGCAGGATTACACAACGCATCCTGACAGCCCCTACCGCTATTGGCGTGATTATCAATTAAGCACATACAATTATAAAGTGGGTACCCTGATTATTCACATTGTGGATGCTGATCTAGAGCAGTTAGTCTGGCAGGGCACGGCCTCGGCTGTATTGGATGAAAGACCGACAGAGGTGGAGCAGCGTATTCATGCTACCATAGCAAAAATATTTGAAAAATTTCCATAGCCAGCGGATTCCGGAGGGGTATTGCATGCCAGCCACCGGTTTTCTCAAGGGCTCATAAGCGCGATCTTTTGAAATCTTCCCAACCTGCCATTTTCCACAAAAATTACTTCCCCATGGCCTCCTATGGTCAATTCTATGATATCATCAACCACATCGTGTATCTTTTGCCAATCCTGTCCTTTTCCTTTCTTTAATGATAAAGTCTTTATTTTTCGATCGACATATGCCGATTGACTGAAATCCTTTTCTACCACCAGGGTTTTACCAGTCATGTTACCGGCTTCCTTCCAAATCTGCTCTACGCCGGTGATGGTTTTGCCGACTGATGATAATCTTTCCAGTTTACTGATAACTTCATCATCTTTTTTCTCCAGTAGCCTGGTTACCTCGGGCCAGATTTTCCGGAAAACTTCCGGACCGCTCAAATGATCGAAATTGCCGTTAAGGCCAGCGGCTATGTTGTTACCGTACCGGGATGTTTTTTTGAAAACAGCCTGTTGGTCACCGACTCCCAACAGGATAACAGGCCTCGATTCCCGTTTAAAGTATGGTGCCAGCAGTTTATCCAAATGACGGTAAAATCCCTTTTGTCTTTCTTCCTGAATCGTGGATTCCTCAGACCCGTAATTGCCGCTTACCTTTGGTTTTTGCCGGGCCGGGTATTGAAATTGCTCCTCATAGGACAAGGGGAATGATTCATTGATAACCTCTTCAATGCCCAACTGTTGGGATATAAAAAAACGGGTTTTATTGTTGCTCAATGCCAGCACATAATACCTGGGCATCCGGTTTTTGGTAAAAATCACATCCCGCACTTCAAAACTGTTATCCACCACAACTTTCTTTTTTACCTCAAAAGGGAACAGTATTGTCTTACCCACCTCTTCACCCACGAAAAATCCCACCCCTTCAGCAGCACCGGCAAATGTTTCCGGAGTTTGAAGTTCATCCAGCTTCCTGATTAATCCGCTGATGTTACCATCACTGAAACCGGCCTGTAAAATATTTTTGGCTTCATTGACAGCATTTTTGATCGCCAGCTTATTCTGATTTCTTTCCGGCAGTTGTTTATATAACGGAACGATCACTGAAATACAAATACGATTATCTTCCCCTGGCTTTATTCCCAACAGTTCTTCAACGTATCTTTCGTTTTTCATGGTATTAAAATTTAGATTTGAAGGCCTTCATTCATAGTGTGATTATAAACGTTATGGACAGGCAATTCAATGAGGTTGATTAGGAATGAAAATGATCCTGGTCATTTTCGTTGGCGTACAATAGTATTAAGTTCAGCACCGGATAAATGATTGTGATAGCTGTTACTTATTTGCTTCGAGGCTTCCGGTGATATGCTTTTTTCCGGTAAAAAACTTTACGAAAAAAGGCCTCTGAGTACCTCGTATTTATAATCTATTCATTGTGTATAAATTTGAATGGTCAATAAGCGCATGGTCAAGCCTGAAGTCTCAGAAACATGATAGTTGTGGTATTTGGATTGCCTGGTACAGGCAAAAGCTATTTTGCCGGCAGATTGGCTGAAATCATAAAGGCGGAATATATAAGCAGCGACCGGGTTCGCTTCAAGATGATTAAAGACCGTGCCTATACCGAGGAAGAGAAAATGAAAGTATATGATCAAATGCTTGTGCTCACCAGGCAGTTGATCAGACAACAAAAACGCGTGGTTCTGGATGCTACGTTCTATCGGAAGGAGATAAGGCAAATGTTTGTAGCATTGGCAGCGTCGTTAAACGTAAAAATTTATTTTATTGAGGTGACGGCCAGGGAATTATTGGTCAAAAAGCGGGTGAGTAAAAAAAGAAAAGAAAGTGAAGCCGATTATGAGGTGTACCGGAAGGTAAAGGCGCTGTTTCAACCAATGGTTGAGCAACACCTGACTCTAGAATCCCAGGAGAATAATATTAGAGAAATGTTGGAAAAGGCGGCTAAGTATTTGGGCTGATTTCCGATAAAAGAAAATCAGCCTTTTGATCCGGTGATCTTTTAAGATGATGTCTTCTCCTTGCTTTTGCCTTTGTCCAGGAATTTTTCGAGAAAATCCGGAACCTTTTCGAAAGCGGCAGATAACCCTTTGCTTTTACTGGCAGACAGAAAAGATATTTCATCGCCCTTTGTAACCAGAAATCCTATTGGCTCAATACCTATTCCGGCCCCGGCACCAACGCCTTCGCCCTTTCCTGTTTTAGGCGTATCTCCGCCTCCACCACCACTGCCAAATCCTATGCCAACCCGTATCACAGGAACACATTCAAATTCCCCCAGCTTGAACGGATCCCCGATAACGGTTTCCGTTTTTGCTTCGGACTGTAAAAATGAGGTTATTTTTTCCAGCATGTCTTCAAATTTCATGTCCATCTTTTTCAGTTTTTGGTTTTTAATATATTATTTAAGTAGAAAATATCTTATGAGTACCGGTGCCATTCTTACCAGGCGGTTATTGATTAGCATGTACAAACTGGCATTTCCTTCAAAATTCACCGATAACCGGATTTTATCTTGACTGATCCACATAAAAACCGGTATCAACTGTGCGTTTAAGACATAATTGTCGGTATCGATATCGACCTTTAATACTTCAAGTTCAAAAGTTTTTATCACCGGCCAAACCAGCTTTCGGATTAACCGTGGCAACCTGACTTGAGCCTTCTTTTTTTGCGTTTTCCGGCCAGTTTTTTTTTACGGTCAACCGGACCGACTTTCCTTTCAAACAAATCCTTTTCTGATGAAAAAAAGAAAATGCGGTATTGAAAAAATACACTTTCATCCCGTAAGCAGATGCTGTATTTCATGATTCCTTTTAACTCAATCTGTAATATATTTTCCGGTTGGTTTGTATCAATACAAAGTGTCACAGGTGCTGTCAATACCCATGTAAGACCTAACAGAAAAACGCCCAGGAAAGCAATAAGGATTATCATACGGCTAATTGCAGTTAATATCTCTTTTCTTTAAAGGTAGTTGGCTACCGGAATTTGTGCTATGATTACAATCATAGGCACCATTGATCTTTATCAACAGAATGCCGGTAATACGATGCTAGATTCCGGTAACAACTTCAACCGATACCGGGTAAAAAGATGACTAAAGAGGAAATCAAAACACTTATCGGCACAATGAAAAAGCAAACCGGCCAGGATGTTTCTTTGATAGAAACACATATATCCTGGGTTATTCTGGAGGGCTCATCGGTTTACAAGATAAAAAAACCGATGCAATATTCTTTTTTGGATTATTCAACGCCGGAAAAACGCAGGTATTGTTGTTATAAAGAATTGATTTTAAACAGAAGAATTGCCAGGGAAGTCTATCTGGAAGTTGTGCCGGTTTGTGTCAAAAATGATTCCTATTATATTCAAGCAAAAGAGGGTGTCATTATCGATTATGCGGTAAAGATGAAAAGGCTGGATCAGGATAAGCTGATGAATCATTTGCTGAGAAAAAATGAAGTGGCCCATCACCAGATCATTACCTTGGCCGAAAAAATTGCCCGGTTTCATCATAACGCCGATATCATTGTGGATGCCTTTGCCTGGCGGAGCTTTGATGAGAAGTTTGCCGATTTAGGAGGAATACAGGAATTTGTGACTAAGCATCTTGACGGACATTGCCAGGCTGTTGTTGAGAAAGCCATTAAAAAATCTACCAAATTTTTGCAGTCCCATGCAAATTTATTAAACATGCGTGTGAGGGAAGGATTTCAACGGGATGTACACGGAGATTTACATGCCAAAAACATATTTTTATATGATGACCCGGTCATATTTGACTGTATTGAATTCAGCGACGACCACAGACAGATGGATTTGTTAAATGAACTTGCCTTTTGTTGCATGGATTTGGAGGCTAATGAAAGGCATGATTTTAGTAAGCTATTGCTGGAAACATACCTCAAATACCTGCCTGCCATACGCGATGAAGCGGAAATGAAGCTATTCATTTATTTTAAGGCCTATTGCGCCAACGTAAGGGCCAAGGTCAATGCCCTTCGAGCCAAACAGGAAAAGCACCCCGGGCCATTAAAAAAGATTACCGAAGCGGTAGATAAATACCTTCGACTGATGGACTATTATTTGAATCAGGTCTGATTCATATCATTTGAGTTGTTAACCAATATCATTGGGTTAGGGTGCTCGGTCGGATATCTTTAGGGCAGGATTCTGAATGGCGGAGTGATAGCCGTGTGTGAATTGTTTGAACTTATGAAACTGAATAAAAGGAAACTCACAATCGTATTGTTTTTGTTGCTGGCGATGCTCATTTTGTTTAGTGTCATTAATGGCTTATCATGATCAGGTAATAGTTTGGGTTCGTATTGGCGAAAGTTCTTTGCGCCTTGGTGCCTTTGTGGTTCACCTTTTTTAACCGCAGAGGCACAAAAAACACAGAGCTTTTACCCAATAAGAAGTAATGGGACATTTTTAAAATTGTACAATAACTTCGTCTCGCTTGTGTCAGCAAAGTGTTGAAAAGTGCAGGTTAACCCAGCGCCAGTAAAGCGTTTGCATGAAAACGCGACCGGTTTAGATTCCAGTAATTTTTTATTGATTATCAAAAATTAAAATCCAATTGCATGAAAGTTGCCATTTATGATGCTCATGATTTTGAAAAACCCTTTATTGAAAAGGAAAACCAGGGTAAGCACGAATTAATTTATCTGAATACGTATTTACAGGAGGGTACTGCCATATTGGCCAAATCCTGCGATGCCGTGGCGGTGTTTGTTAACGATACACTTTCAGCCAAGGTTTTGGATGACCTGAAGGCTATGAACATCAATTTTATTGTTACAAGGTCTGCCGGTTATAACCACATCGATGTTGAGCATGCCCGCAAGTTAGGCATATCGGTGGGACATGTTCCTGATTACTCCCCCTATGCCGTTGCTGAACATACCGTTGCCCTGATGCTGGCGCTGAACCGGAAATTAATCAGAGCGCATCACCGTATTATGGATTTAAACTTTTCACTAAATGGTCTTGTGGGTTTTGATATGCATGGCAAAACCGTGGGGATCGTTGGAACCGGAAAGATCGGTGCGTTAGTCGGGCGTATTCTGCACAGCTTTGGTTGCCGGATTCTCTATGCGGACAAGGCAGTCAATCAGGAGATCGAAGACAACTATGGCGGTGAATTGGTGGATGTGGATGAGTTATGCTCAAAGTCAGATATTATTACCCTGCATGTGCCCCTTACAGACGAAACCCGTTATCTGATCAACAAGCGCCGCATTAACCTTATGAAAGACGGCGCAATGCTGATTAACACCAGCAGGGGAGGCCTGGTGGACACCAAAGCAGTAATCAAGGGGCTTAAAACCAGAAAAATCGGATTTCTCGGTATAGATGTTTACGAGGAAGAAGGTGGGTTATTTTTTGAAGATCTCTCTGAGGATATATTGGAAGATGACGTAATAGCCCGGTTGATGACTTTTAAAAACGTACTGATCACCAGTCACCAGGGGTTTTTAACAAAAAATGCGCTCGAAAACATCGCAACCACCACTATACAAATCCTGAACTGTTTTGAACAGGGTATCCCTACTAAATTTGACCTGACTCAATCAGCTACTACTGAAAATATAAATTGATTATGAAGCACTATATAAGAAACTTTGGAGAGGTATCTATGAGCGATATTCACCTTGCGGGGGGCAAAAATGCTTCTTTGGGTGAGATGTTTCAGCATTTGACAAAACAGGGTATCAAAGTACCGGATGGTTACGTTGTAACTGCCCAGGCTTATCACGAGTTTATCGACCAAAACCAGATTCGCCAATCTTTGGAGCGTTTGATTAAGCAACTGGATACCGTAGCGTTTGAGAACCTGGCTGAAACAGGGAAACAAATCAGGCAACTATTTCTTAATGGTGCTCTGCCTGCCGCAGTGTTGGAAGATGTGTTGGTGGGTTTTGAGGAATTAAAACAGCGATATGGGAATGACGATATACAGGTAGCTGTGAGAAGCAGTGCTACTGCGGAAGATTTGCCCGAGGCCAGTTTTGCCGGGCAACAGGAAAGCTTTTTGAATGTTCAATCCGAGGAAGAATTGATCGATGCCTGTGTGGCGTGTTACGCTTCCCTTTTTTCAAACCGGGCGATAAAATACAGGGAAGACCACGGTTTTGATCATTTGTCCGTCGCCTTGTCCATAGGAATTCAGGCAATGGTGAGATCAGATCTGGCCTCTGCCGGGGTTTGTTTTACGTTGGAACCGGAAACCGGATTCAGAGATATGATTGTGATAAACGGCAGTTGGGGGCTGGGTGAAAATGTCGTAAAAGGTTCGGTGACTCCCGATGAGTATTATGTTTTTAAACCCAACTTAAATACCGGCAAAAAATCAGTGATCAGTAAAAAGCTTGGGTTGAAAGAACACACCATGGTTTATGCAGGAAATACAGGGACCTCAGGCATCAATACCAGGAAAGGTACTGAAAATATTGACACACCATTGCAAAAAAGGTGGCAATTTGCGCTCACTGATGCTGAAATTGCAAAACTGGCCAGATGGTCCCTGATGATCGAGGAGTACTACCAGCGTCCTATGGATATCGAGTGGGCGAAAGACGGACTTACCCAGGAAATTTTCATTGTACAGGCCAGGCCTGAGACGGTACATGCGCGCCGCAGGGAAAGTTTCAGGTTTTACCAGTATGAACTAAAAGAGGAAGGCAGGATTTTGGTTTCCGGAAAAAATGTCGGTAGTAAAATTGTCACCGGTAAAGCCAGGGTTTTGTATCATCCCAGGGATATCGATTTGCTAAAACAGGGAGAGATACTGGTGACAGAAATTACTAACCCGGATTGGGATCCTATTCTCAAGAAAGCTTCAGCTATTGTAACAGATAAAGGCGGCAGAACCAGTCATGCTGCCATTGTGGCCAGAGAGCTGGGTGCTGTGGCTGTCGTTGGCACTGAAAATGCCACCAGCGTGATACAAGACGGGCAAACGATCACTGTTTCCTGTGTCCAGGGACAGACGGGCTACGTTTACGACGGGGCACTGACCTGGGAGTCTGTTGAAATCGATACCGATAAGATTGAAATGCCTGCGACGGCCATACAATTGATTTTAGCCGACCCTGATCAGGCTTATAAATGTTCATTTTTACCTAACGATGGTGTTGGCTTGATGCGGTTGGAATTTGTAATTAATAATTCTATTCAGATCCACCCGATGGCTTTGGCGAGGTTTGATACATTGAAAGATGAAATGATCAGGCAGGAAATTGAAGCACTGACTCGTGGGTACCCTGATAAAAAGCGGTATTTTATCGATAAATTGTCGGAGGCGGTGGCGACGATAGCGGCTGCTTTTTATCCAAAGAAGGTACTGGTCCGTATGAGTGATTTTAAAACCAATGAATATGCCAACCTGATCGGAGGCGAATTCTTTGAACCTAAAGAGGAAAATCCAATGATAGGATGGAGAGGTGCTTCACGTTATTATCATGAGAAGTACAGAGCGGGCTTTGCTATGGAATGTGAGGCCATGAGAATAGCACGGCAGGAAATGGGCCTGGAAAATGTTCAGTTGATGATCCCTTTTTGCCGGACAGTCGACGAAGGCAGAAAGGTTATACAACTAATGCGGGATTTAGGGCTCAAACAGGGTGAAGACAATCTTGAAGTTTACGTGATGACCGAAGTGCCCAGCAATGTATTGCAGGCAAGGGAATTTAGTGAGGTTTTTGACGGATTTTCCATTGGCTCCAATGACCTTACCCAGTTAACACTTGGCATCGACCGTGATTCGGCGTTATTGTCTGACATATTCGATGCCACCGACGAGGCGGTGAAGTCTTTGGTAAAAAACGCTATAGAGGTGGCGCAGGAGCGCGGTAAGAAAATCGGGTTTTGCGGCCAGGCTGCCAGTGACCAGCCGGCTTTTACCCGGTTTTTGGTTGAAACCGGCATCGACAGTATTTCTTTTAATATAGACGCTATTATCAAGGGTATGCAAACGGTGGTGGCTGCTGAAAAAAGCATTGGCAAAAAAATTCAGGAAACCTTATAAGCCTGGGGTGGCTCCGGGATAATGGCTTTCATCAACTTTTGCTATGATGTCAGTCATTTTTAAACCGGTTTGGTCACGTTATATTGGACGTAAAAAAACATGTAATCATGGCAGACATTTTTTATAAATACGCACAGAAAGGTAATGAAATGGTTAATGAACTGGCTGAGGAGCTCGGGATACCGGAAGACAAAGAAACCGCCTTTCGTATCATGCGGGCGGTGCTGAGAGCTCTGAGGAATCAAATCTCGGTGGAAGAATCATTTCAACTACTGGCGCAGCTTCCAATGGTTATGAAAGGATTGTATGTGGAGCAATGGAAAATATCCAGAAAGCCGGAACATGTCCGTAATGTTTACGATTTTGTGAAGTCGGTGCGGCATGAGGACCATCCCGTAGGAACACACGACCTGTTCACATTCAAAGACGGCGTAAATGCTGTGATGGCGGTTTTTAAAGTACTCAGGGCGCACATATCGGAAGGGGAGGTTGAAGATATCATCAGCGTTTTGCCTGGTCCTTTGAAAGAACTCTGGAAGGTTAAATCTTAAAAAATGTTTAATTTTATTCCAGTTCAGGGCCTTTAAAATCATGTTTTCTTTTGATGAAAATAATATGGCCTTTTTTCAATATTTTTCTCCGGAAGCCTAGTAAGTGAAAAATCTCAATGACATACCAACGGGCAATTTTTCTGTTGACTTCCAAAGCGTAATCCAGGTCATTGTGTTTTCTGATGCCTGGTAGATATGGGAGTATTTTATGAATGGAGCCTTTTCTTAAAACCGTAGAAATCTGCAACCAGCACCACTTAATGCGCTTAATGATAAAAAAACCGTCATCACCTTGTTTCTGGTACAAGGGCATAAAGACTTTCCCTTTTTCCAAAGCATAAATATTTTCATGTTGATTACTGGCAAGCAACTCATTTTTTCTAACACTTTGGAAATTGACATAGTGGGGCTTCATAGTAAATTCCTCCCCCTCGCTGATTGTATATTTGTACCTTACTTCAAAGATTTTTTTTCCTTCTGTGGTGGTTTTTGCCAATCGTTCCGGATAAACATGTCCATCCAGAATGTCATATTCGGAAATACAGCCAATATTGATTAAAGTGGTCCAGATAAAGGCTTCCTGATTTTCAATGGAAGATGGGGCATCATGTTGCCCTGCTTCAAATCCTACGGAAATATGCCCCAGATGATTAATATAATTGAGGATGGTTCCTTCAAGGTGTTCCTCCACCCCCAAAATGATGGGAAGCGGATACTTTAAAGCTTCCTCTCTGTTTCTGAGGGTATCATTTATGGAAATAAAAGGCTGGCTTTCGGCCGACGTAGTATGCAGGTCAATAAAATACAAGGGACCCGAAGCTTCCTTGATAATATCCTGTACGGCATGATATATTTCAAACTGCTCATATTGTTCCGGGTGACTTAAATTCGAATTAGAACGGTCAGAAACTTTACGGATGTTTTCGGGGGTCCATATTCTGTTCAGATCAGATTTTATGAATCGCTTTTTGGCAGACAATGCGCCAAGGTTGCAGGCTATTCCAAAAAACTTCCCATTAAAGTTGGGTTGGTAGCTATGAATTTCCTGAAATACTTTTCTGAGTGCTATAACGCCTGATGGTTCATTACCATGCATGCCACCGAAGGCAATTAAGTTGGGCCCTGGTTTATTCCCGGTATAAGTGCCGAGTATTCTCTCTAATTGTATAGTTTCCGATATATTTTCAAGTTTAGTCGATGTAATCATAAAGTATTTTTAAGTGGATCAAATAATTTCTGACTTATTTTTACAAAGTCATTTTCTGTAACGATTCCAACCAGTTTTTTCTTATGGACAACGGGTAAACACCCAACTTTGTTTTTTAGCATGATTTCGATGGCTTTTGCTGTAGGTGTTTCGGGTGTCGTGGTTATCGGGTCTTTGATCATTATCTCATTAATGGGGATCATTTTTTGTTTTTTCCCATATGAACGTGCCAGGAACCGTAAAAACATACCGGAAGTAACCAGGCCAACGAGATTTCCTTTATCATCCTCTACAGGAATATGTCTTATGTTTTTCCAGTCCATGATATTAGCAGCAAGATCAATGATATCGTCCGTTTTTACAGCAAACACATCTTTTGACATAAACTGTCCTACCTCGCGATAACGCGTGGTCCATCCCCCGGCTTCCGAAATGTCGGCTACAGGCCAGGCATGCACCGGCATGGCCATTTTTTGATATTTTATCATCGAGGCAGTTACGGCAAGCGTAACTTCATCGCTGTTTACACTTTTTTTCATGTGGTTATACGAGTCCAATAACCACTGTGATCCGGTTTTTCTGTTCTTGACCCTGTTTTTCACAATTCCAAGGTACCGGCTCATGTCGTCTTTTTCAATACCTGCTCTTTTTAATCCTTTTGAAGCCATGGGTAACAATTCATCGAGAATGAGCTCCTGCGCCGAGATTTTTTCCGTGCCCATCCAGGTAAAGCGGGCATCCAGACCAAGTCGTGCAGCATTGATGAAATTCGTTCTCACTTCATCGAAGTCCATAGACCCTTCTACGTTTTTATAATGCTCAGGGATTTCGTTCATTAACCCAAGCCAAAAAGCCGAATTGGCGATCTCATCCACTATGGTAGGACCAGCCGGAAGGTACCGGTTCTCTATTCGCAGGTGCGGCTGGCCATCGGTGATACCGTAACATGCCCTGTTCCAACGATAAACTGTGCTATTGTGGACGACCAGTGCGCTTAAATCCGGAACTTCGCCACGTTCAAATTTTTCCAGAGATGAGTCGATAATATCACTTTGTAATATAACCCGGTGTCTGGCAACATCATCATGGAAAAGTTCAGTAACTGAATTCTTCAACCATTCATTACCGAAATAGACCCTTGGTAAATTCTCAATGGGCTCATAAGAAGGTCTTCTGGTATCTACCGATTGCTCGAAAAGGGCAATTCTGGTTTCGCGCCACAGCCTTTTGCCAAACAGCAAAGGTGAATTGGTGGCTGCTGCTAAAACCGGCCCTGATATTGCCTGTGCGCAGTTGTAGTAATTGACAAACCCGCTGGCCGGTAATTGTAAATGAATCTGAAAACTGTTGTTGCAGCTTTCAATCATGTTGCTGCCATGTTTTGTGATCAACTGATCTGTACCTTCGATACGAATTTGATAAGGTTCACCGCGCAACGCCGTTAGTGATTGATTTAATGATTGATAACGACCTTCCGGGCTCAGGTTTTTTTCTGATAAATCACTTTTCCGGATGGAGGGTAATATACCCGTGATAACCAAATCCGAACCAAACTCCCTGCTCACCTTTCTGATCTCATTGAGGTCGTCGTTAAGTAATGTTTCGTATTTGGAAAGGCAATTATCCGTAAACAATAGCGGCGGCAGATTTATTTCTATGTTAAAGCCGGCCAATTCTGCTTTAAAACGTGGATTGTCCAATTTGTTCAAAATCTGCGGAGCTTTTGCGGACGTTCTGTAAAACTGATCCACGAGCGACAACTCCTGTTCTGCACCAATTCGTTTTACGTCCGATTCGATCAACCCCTTTTCGATCATTCTTTCCAGCACCTTGATATCTTCGAGCAAGGCATTCAGAAAATGATGCAGCTCTTTTTTATTGAGGCCTTTCACCAGGTAATCTCCCATTTTTCTATTGATTTATGGTAATAAACCTAAATCAGAAGCCGAATTCAATGACAAAAATCAGCATCTGAAATGACATATGTTTCCGGATTCGAGTACACCTGAACAGGTGAAAAATACATCAATTTGAGCCACTTAGTTCAGTGAAATTGGCATGGGAATCTTTGCTTCCGTATTTTCCGGATTGTTTCAGGATATGAATGCGATAAATGATCGCATTTCCATCCTCGGCATCTGCATATGACATATCATCAATAAACTGGGCGGCATCTATTCCCTGTCGATGCAGGAGTTCCCGGACATGATGAACAAAGTTATGCAAAGCAAATCGGGCAGTTGAACCGGTGAGTTCTTCATATTTACCCCAAAGCAATACACTTCTCCACCTCGACAGGTTATCGACTTCCTCTATTTCAAAGCAGATTTCTTTGTCTTTTCTCATCTCTTCAATTTTCATCCCTTCCCTGCTATGGCTAATTATACCTGAGGTGGATTCATCAAAATAATAGGTAGTAGGTATGATGTATGGCCTGCCCTTCAGGCAAAAACCCAGGCGCCCGACGTAATTGTTTTTCAGTATTTCCCGTATCTCTTTTTTTTTCAGGTTTCCAACCATGATTTCTAATTTTAAGTGTTCTACAGTGTTAAATCCATTTTACCAGGGGCATATCTCTCTTGTAAAGCAGCAGCTCATTTTTTGGTGAAATTCTAAATCCATATTTGTAAGTTCCTGAAAAACTAGCGGTAACCAGGGTTTTGTAAGTCACTTGTTTATTTCTCTTGTTTAAGATCTCCAATTCATGAATGCTTTTAATATGGACTTGCTCATTAATGATTTTTGCAATTACAAGTTCTACGCCGATATCATGTTCAGATAAACTGCCAATATCCAGCGTAACCTCCGCTCCAAGCTTCTCGCCCAATTCCATTGGAGGCGTATTTGTATCATAAATTTTCATTTCTATCACATATATATTATTCCACCCTTTTCTCAGACGTTTTTTCCAGGTTACCAGTTTTTTTGCTTCCGCAAAGTTTTGCCCGGTTAATTGCTGATGTCTTTCATTGAGCGGGTGATAAAACTTGCTTTGGTATTCGTTTAACATCCTGGCTGTAGAAAAATAGGGGGCGACTGTCATGATGCAGTTTTTCATTCTTTCGACCCAATTGCTGGCTATACTATTTTTGTCCCGATCAAAGAATTCCGGTATAATTTCATTTTCCAGCAAGTTATAAATAGTTTCTGCGTCAGCACTATTCTGATCATTTTCGTTTTCATACGTTTTGGTTTCGGGAAGCGCCCAACCGGCATTTTCATTATAGGCTTCTGCCCACCATCCATCCGGAACACTCAAGTTGATGACGCCATTCATGGCTGCCTTCATGCCACTGGTTCCCGAGGCCTCATGAAGCCTTTTCGGCGTATTGATCCAAAGATCAGCACCCTGTACTAAAAATCTGGCCAAATCCATGTCGTAATTTTGTATAAAAACAATTTTTCCCAGAAACTCCGGCTGCATAGACACCTGAATTATTTTCCTGATGATTTGCTTACCACTATCATCCCTGGGATGGGCCTTTCCACAAATAATAATTCGGGCCGGTCTTTCGGGGTTGTTAACAATTTTTGATAATCTTGCCGGATTGTCAAACAACAAATACGCTCTCTTGTAACTTGCAAATCTCCGGGCAAATACCATAATGAATTCCTCTGTTGAAAACCCATTCAATATTTCCGACATTTTAGCCTTGTAAGGATCATGATCAGCACCGCTAAACCTTTTTTGCAATGCACGAATTAACCGATGTTTGTCATGGCCCTTGATTTCACTGATGGATTTGTCGGGGATTTCCCTTATTTTGTCCCAGTTGGTTTTCTGGTATTTTCCATCAATATAGTGGTTTTTAACCAGTTTATTAAATAATTGCTTCCATTTTTTTGATACCCAGGTACCATAGTGTATTCCGTTAGTAACGTAGTCAATATTCAGTTCTTCTTCTGTCAAACCTTCCCATAAGGGGTTGAAGATTTTGTTAGAGGCGAGGCGGTGCAACTTGCTTACCCCGTTGATCTTCTGCGCAAGTCTTGCGGCAAAAAAGCTCATACAGAATTTTTCTTCATTGGCTGATGAGATCGTTTTGCCCACTTTCAAAAACCGCTCCCAACTGACGTTAAACAGCCCATGATAGCCAGACAGGTAGGTCCTAACCAGTTCTTCACTAAAAAAATCATGCCCCGCCGGCACCGGTGTATGGGTGGTAAATACAGTAGAGGATTTTACCACTTCCGCAGCCTCCAAAAATGTTAAATTTTTCTTTTGAACATAATTCCTGACCCGTTCCAGCATTGAGAAAGCCGCATGTCCTTCGTTACAATGGTATAGGGTTGCCGAAATCCCCAGCTTTTCGATAAGCAATATTCCGCCTACTCCAATGAGAATTTCCTGTTTTATTCTCATCTCTTCGTCACCACCATACAGATGATAAGTAATAGTGCGGTCTTCTTTGCTATTATTGTCAATATCGGTATCCAACAGGTAAAGTGGTATTCTTCCCACATCAATCCGCCATGCCTGTGCCCAAACCGTACGGCCGGGAAAGGAGATGCCGATCGTCAACCGTTCGTTATCCTGGTTATAGACCGGATGGATCGGTAACTTGGTGAAATGCTCTTTTTTATAGCTTTCGATCTGCTCCCCTTTTAAATTAACTGACTGATCAAAGTATCCGTACCTGTATAACAGGCCTATGCCTGTCATTTTCAGATTGGCATCGCTTGCCTCTTTAAGATAATCACCGGCTAAAATGCCCAGACCACCTGAGTATAGTTTTAAACTTGTATGCAGCCCATACTCCATGCTGAAATAGGCAATTCCAGGTCCCTGTTTCTTGTGGCTGGGATTCATATAAGCTTCAAATTCCTGATGAACCAGCTCCAGGTTTTTTAAAAATGCCGGGTCATTTTCCAATTCCTGCCAGCGGTCATAAAACAGGCCATTCTGCAATGCGATGGGATTGCAACCCGAAATTTCCCATCCTTCGTGATCCAGCGATTCAAAAAGTTCACAGGCCGCATCGTTCCATGTCCACCACAGATTTCTGGAGAGCGCATCCAGTGCGTTCAGTTTTTCAGGAATTTTGAATTCAATAAATATGTTACGCCAGATAGGTTTGTTGGGTGCAGGAGGTTCTATGAATGCTTCTATAGGTGTTTGAATGACCCTTTGATTTCTAAATACTGCCTCCCTCTTTTCAACTTTTTGCAATGCCAGGTTATAGGCATCTTTATAATAGGCTATCAGATTGGACCAAAGCGCAATTCTTGAGATGGTATGGGCCGATTCGCGCTGCGCTTCCCTTTCTTTTTCTGTCAAAAAGCTGAATTCTAACAAATGATTGTCAATTTTATCCACTACCTCATCATAATTCTCATCGGTTCTTTCAACGACAAAAATGCCGTCGGAAGTTTTTTTTAATTTTGAAGTAACTGTTATGCCAAACCCTGTAAGTGATGTTGTAATGGTAGGGATATGAAAGGCAAGGCTTTCCAGAGGGGTGTATCCGAATGGTTCATAATAGGAGGGGAAAACGGTGAGGTCAAATCCAATCAGCAACTCGTAGTATTTCATGTTGAACAAACCGTCATTGCCGTCAAGGTAGGTGGGGACATAAATTATCTTTACCGGGCTTTGTGTGTCATTTTTTAGATTTTTTTCGACAATTCGTTGATAGATTTGATCGTGATCTTTGTCCTGGAGGTGATGGGTAAAAGGTTCCGGTTGGGCTGTCCGGTGAAATTCTTTTTCCGACAAAGAGAACAAAATTTCCTCCCTGGGTTGGGTATGGGCGGCCGGCACTAGCATAAAAGCGATTATTTCACGATCCAGCTTCTCATTATCTGACAATTTACGCATTGTGTCAACGAATACATCGAGACCTTTATTTGCAAACTCATAGCGCCCGCTGGTGGCGACTAGCAGGCAGTCATCCTGCACCTGATAACCAAGGGTAGCCGAGGCTACTTTGGTTAACTTATCCCTTGCTTTGGTTCTTTTGTCTTCGAAAGTGTCAACATCCGGTACAATCTGTTCCTCGAACCCATTGGCGGTTATCAGATCCACTTCCTTTCCAAGAAATTGTTTACATTCCCGTGCCGTAAGTTTGCTTACGGTAGTGAAACAATCTGCCCTTTCAGCGGCTGTTTTTTCCAGTGAAAACTTGGCAATAAGGTCATTGGCTTTGATTATTTTGTCGACTTCAAGCGTTTCAAACTGACTATAAAAAGGTAGGCCCTGTCCTGCAATAGCCCTGCCTGCCACAGTAGCGTGAGTAGTAAACACAGTGCCAATCTCCGGCATTCTTTCTTTCAAATATAAGATGCCGGCACCAGTCAACCATTCATGAAAATGTGCAATGGTCCGGTCATTTTGTGAAAGGTGGTAAAGATGAAAGTTTTCTATTATCATGCCCGCTGCATAGCCGAAAAGGGCCGGTTCAATATAATCCCATTTACCACTTAATGAATCCAAATGGTATTTGATCCAAAGATTTGCCAGGATTTCATCCTTTTTAGCGAACAACGGGGTATAGTCCACCAATATTGTTATCGGTTTCCCTGGAATGTTCCATCGGCCAACCCTGATCTTTAACCCCTGCTTTTTGGCCACTTCCTTCCATGATCTGAAAAGACTGTCTTCTTCTGTGAATTCCGTGTAATTGGTTGCTTCTCTCCAAACGTCGGGCCCTATCATGATCACATTGTCATGAAAGGTCTCTGATAAAGTTCGGGCTTTGGTCGAGATTACCGTATAAATTCCTCCTACCTTGTTACATATCTCCCAGCTTACTTCGAAGATATAATCGGGTTTTTTTACCTGATTTTTCTGCATTTAAACTTGTATATCGTTTAGTGGTATTATTTTTCCTTAAGTTAATGATGGTCCGATTGATGGATAGCCTCTTTTTTGGTTATTTTTTTACTTATTCTTATGGTTAAATCGTTGACTACATTCATATAATTTATAAAAGCTTCGTAAGGCGACCGGTAAGGGTTGAAATAGTTGTGAACTTCTCCATCACTATGCAATTTGGTACTCATATAATAGAAGTGATCACTGGTTTGCAGGTATCGCCAGTCATTTATTATGGCGTCGTCGTCGATCTGTGTGATCGGGGCTTCCAATGCGTATAAATTTTCAAAGGCCTCCTTTTGCATGTCATTGCCGAGCCACGCAGAAAGATCCTTTTCTGAGTCTGCCCAGGAAGCAGGTTCGGGGAAGTCAATTTGGCCGGCCGGGGCTATTTCTTCCATGGCCTCTGCGGGGGTGCAGAATTCATGAACCCCCGATTTAAAAACATGCTCGGGTAGATTCCTGATAAAGTCGAAAATTCCACTTTCCTTTTTCTGATGTTCACCAAGTGTTTCATAGTCCATAAACAGGTTGATGATTTCATGCGACGGATCCATGTTGTGTATGCGGTTGAGAAACTTATCAACAGTCAATGGCCAATGATCCCATGCCCGGTCTGAAAACCTGAAAGAAATGTCATCACTCAACGGAAAATTTCTTAGCAATAGTTTAAATGGTTTACGATCCGCGCTGGTATAAACATGGTTAGGGCTTCTGTTTTCCAAAAGCTGACTTACCCCCTCAGCCACGGCCCCTCTAAAACCCATTCCAGCCAGCATTTTGCCGATGTGGTTAGCATAAATCAACTCTGTATTTCTAAACACCGCGGGGCTCTGATGAAAGTAGTAGCCGATCTTTTCCATATGTTGATTCACCTGTGCTTTAAAAGTCTGAGGGCTAACCAATGAGGCCAGTGAATGCATATCGGTTTCAGCCAGCAACTCCACCGAGCCGGTTGATACTAATTCCTGAAAGCTGCCAATAACTTCAGGGGCATAAAGTTCAAATTGATCCAGGGCCGTACCGGAAATGGATAAGGCTATTTTAAACCTGCCATGGTACCGTTTGAACAGATTCAGGAATAGTTTATTGGCAGGTAAATAGCAATTTTCAGCTACTTTTTTAAGTAATCTTTTGTTGAGGGGATCATCAAAATAATCATGATGCCTGGCGATATTAAAAAAATGGTAGCCCCTCAATCTGAAAGGCTGATGAACCTGAAAGTAAAGGCAGAACTTTTTCATATCTTTTCATTGATCAATTCCTGATAAATTGTCTTTACCTTGGCCGCTGATTCGTTCCATTTAAGGCGTTTAACCTCCTTTTTTCCATCTATTGCCATGAGTTTTGCAGTCGGTGGATATTTTAAGATGCCGTAAATAGCATTGGCCATGGCATCGGTATTCCAAAAGTCTACCTTTATAGCATGTTTTAGTACTTCAGCCACACCCGACTGGCGAGATATGATGGCAGGCACATTTGCATTCATCGCTTCCAGCGGTGAAATACCGAAAGGTTCCGAGACCGAAGGCATCACATAAACGGCACTTTGGGCAAACATGGTGTTGACACTTTCTCCCTGTAAAAAGCCAGTAAAATGAAAATTGCTGCTCATTTTCAATGCTGCTACCCTTTCTATGGCCCGCTTTAACAGATCTCCGCTTCCAGCCATAACAAATCTTACATTTTGAAATTTTTGCAGTACCTTATAGGCCGCTTCCACAAAGTACAACGGCCCTTTTTGACTGGTAACCCTTCCAAGAAAAGTGACGATTTTTTCGTCAAGAGATTTTACATTTTGCTTCGGCTTCAGGGCTTTACCAGGTAAGACCGCGTTATGTACTGTCTGAATTTTATTGGGATTGATGCCATATTTGCTCACTAAAGTTTTTTTTGTGTAATCACTTACCGTAATGATCTTGTCAGCGGCTTTTAACCCTGATTTTTCGATTTCAAACACCGCTTTATTAACGGTGTTTCCCGACCGGTCGAATTCAGTAGCGTGAACATGGGCCACCAATGGTCTGTTACTGGCCTCTTTTGCTGCTATTCCTGCCGGAAAGGTCAGCCAATCGTGCACATGAATTACATCAAACTGGCTGGTCTCAACTACCTCAGCGGCAACCATAGCATATTGATAAACCTCTTGCATCAGGTTGCCTTTGTATCCTCCTGAAAATTGAAACTTTCTGCCCTTAACTCCGGACTTTTGCCGTGTGGTTTCTTTCTCCACCTCTATCATTCTTTTTTCCACAGCTTCATCGAATGTTTCAGGTGATACATAAGGCAGGATTTCCGAGCGGATTTTAAGATACCTTAGTTCTTTTGGGAGATTTATCAGCAGAACTTCGTTTGTGTCAATGCTGATATCGCTGCCATCGATGAGATTTTTGTGTAACGAATGTTCCTCGCCAAATGCTTTAGGGACCACAAAAATAACCTCAATGCCATTTTGTACAAGCCCCTGTGTTAATCCGTAGCAGGCAGTACCCAAACCACCGGAAATATGAGGTGGAAATTCCCACCCGAACATCAAAACTCTCATACGTGCTTTTTAGGGTTAAAAGTTTATAAAGCTACCTTTCAAAAATATGGTTATGAATGATTTAGGTTCAGATTAATTATGATTTGAATCAATGTTTGGAATCCATACATGATGAAAGTCATTTTATTTAATGAATTATTTTGAAAGTTTTGTTAAAACCAACATTGAAGTAGCAACATGTTTTTTGGGCTTTGGCTTATTAAAAAAGTTTGTAACTTGCCCAATTTTCTGCAAAAACCAACGCATGAGAACAAATATTAACATCTTAATTCTAGTCTGGCCACTTTTTGTTATGGCGCAATGCGTGCAGGAAAAGCCGGTTCAGATTATCAAAACAGGTACCTGGAGAGGGAGTCATGTGAATATCGATGTTTCTCTGGATTGGTACGGGCTATTTAGTTATGAAGACGGGTTAAGGCTGGAAAAGGTGCAGGTAAAAGTTGAAGAGGTTAGTGATCCGTTTGTAGAAGCTTTGGGTGAAAAAGTTGCCAAAAAGGTATCAATTCAAAGATCCGAAAAACCAATTTTTCTGGTTGCCGGGAACAGGTTCTTGAAGGCTGGTCCGGTTACCGGTAAGTACTATTCCTACAATGTGCTTGTACCAGAGCAAAATGTCGATATTTTGTTTAAGGATAAGGAGAAGTATCAGTTATCGCCTTATGGCTCCGAATTTCCCAATCTGAGTGATGATGAGCATGCGGCAAATCAATATGGAATTTGGCTAAGGGGAGGGGGAAAAGAGCAACTTATTGTAGAGGATAAGTATTTTTTTGGTACCGGGCCAAGGCTGGTATGGAGTGGTGATTTGGATGGCGATGATCGATTGGATCTGTTACTGGATTGCATTTGTGAAGACGAAGCAAGTAATATGGCTTTGTATCTCTCGTCAAGGGCAGGAGAAAATGAATTGCTGAGTATGGTGGCAGTTTGGGATTCCGGTGAGGAGTTTTAAGGGTTGACTTTCTTTGGATTGTTTTGTGATAAAAGACGATTGGAAAGCCCGTCAATACCCAACCATGCTTCAACTTTTCAGATATAAAGTCAGGGTTGGGCGTATTCCTTGACAATGCCATTGCTCTTGAAAAACAGATCACCTAAAATGCCAAATGGTATTTTTCTTTTGAAACAATCAAAAAAATTATTAGCTTTAGCATTCCCCCCTTTGATCGATAAAGATTTCGATTTTATTAGCAAACCTACTTTTTTATTTATTCATATGTGATACTGTCAAAGCTTTAAAAAATCAAAATGGCTATGATTCCGGAAGAAACAATAATCCCGAAAATATATTTTATCAGAGGTAAAAAGGTTATGTTGGACAGGGATTTAGCTGAACTATATGGTGTTGAAAATAAAAGGCTTGGCGAACAAGTAAAAAGAAACATCAATAAATTTCCCGGAGACTTTATGTTTCAATTAACCAAGAAAGAGATAGGTGATTTGCGGTCGCAAATTGCGACCGCAAATTTATCGATGAAGAGCAGGGTTCTGCCTACCGTTTTTACAGAACATGGAGTGTTGATGCTTGCCAATGTATTAAATAGTGAAAGAGCAAATACTGTGAGCATTCAGATCATCAGGATATTTACAAAAATGAGGGAGATGATTGTTACACAAAAGGATATTTTATTGAAAATCGAACAGATTGAAAGAAAAGGTCTAAGCCACGATCAAAGCATTAAGCAAATTTTTACAGTATTAAAACAATTAATTGGCGAACAACCCAAACCAAGGGTTGAAATCGGTTTTAAGACCAGGTGACCTGGTTAAGGTTTTGTTAAACCATGATCTGAAACTGACCTCAAGATAATTATTTAATCGGAAAAAAATATTAGTAAAATTTGATAGTGTCGAAAAAAGATACTATCTTTGTTAAACATTATGAGATGATATTAAATTTTTCTTGTAAAGACACCGAAAAGGTGTGGAATGGAGAGAGAACGAGGAAGTGGAGTGATGTCGTAGTTAAAATAATACTACGAAAATTATTTATGTTACATGCGGCCCATCGTTTAATAGATTTACGCGCTCCTCCTTCCAATAGACTTCACCCTTTAAAAAAAGATCTAAAGGGTTATTATTCAATAAGTGTGAATATGCAATGGCGTATTATCTTTATGTGGGCCGATGGTAAAGCTACAAATGTAAGTGTTAAAGATTATCATTAAACAAAAAGATCATGACCGATATAACAAATGTACACCCAGGAGAAATACTCCAAAAGGAGTTTCTTGAGCCTTTAGGTATCACTGCCTACAAGTTAGCCAAAGCAATTGGCGTTCAGCAGACGAGGGTCAGTTTGATACTTAAAGAAGAACGTGGAATCACAGCGGATACTGCCATACGATTTGCCAAGTATTTTGGTACAACCCCTGAATTTTGGATGAATTTACAGCGGGAGTATGACCTTCGTAAAACGAGGTATGAAAAGGAGGATATCTTTAATAAAATAGTGCCTTTGTCAGCATAGGAAAATTCTTATAATTCCCTGTGCTTTAATCTGTTTAGCGATACGTAAAAAGCTATTAAGGCACCAGTTATTTTTAATTGAATTTAATACAATTTGGAAAAATTTAAGGCAGCTATAAAAGACTGTGAGATTTGTGCCGATCATTTACCTCTGGGCGCCAATCCTGTATTTCAATTTGGCGAGGGAGCCAGGGTGGTGATTATTGGACAAGCTCCCGGGAGGAAAGTACATCAATCGGGTATTCCATGGGATGATGCCAGTGGAAACCGTTTAAGGGAGTGGTTGGACATCAGCGCTAGTACCTTTTATGACCCGGATAAACTGGCGCTTGTTCCGATGGGCTTTTGCTACCCCGGTAAAGGCAAATCGGGTGACTTACCGCCTCGTCCGGAATGTGCACCGAAATGGCATGACAGGATTTTAGCCAGACTCGAAAACGTTGGACTGAGAATCCTGATCGGGCAATATGCGCAACAATACTATTTACATGGCAGGGTTAAGCGTACATTAACGGAAACTGTAAAGGCGTATGGGGAGTACCTTCCCAGTGAGATTCCTTTACCACACCCTTCTCCCAGGAACAATATCTGGCTGAGAAAAAATCCCTGGTTTGAGAAAGAACTATTGCCTGTATTGCAAGGAAGGATTGCATTGTTAATGGCCGGTATTTGACATCACTTTTGTCCTGTGCTACTCAACTAATCCTCCGCTAAAGAAAAACAGGCTTACCTCCGAAATTTTGGTCTTAATAAGTTAAAGGCTTAAGTCATATTTTGCGTTGATAAGATTAAGCTGCGCTTCACGTAGCTCTAAGCCTGTAATCTGGCCTGAAATCTTTTTTTGATAACACTTTTAAAAAAATCTAACAACGTTAGAAATTTAAAACGTTATAAGAGCATTTTTGTTTGAAGGGCTCAGGAAATTTTTGAAAAGAATCAAACCAACTTCAGATGATGATTTACATGGAAGCCTTTTTGTCTTTAAATTCAATTGAACGTCACGGGTGTAAGTTTTCAACAGACAAGCATTGGCGAATCGACATGTATATGAATACCTTAACATTATTTACCAGAATTATTAAAAGTAAATACTGAAATGAAAAAGCGTTATTGCATTTACTTTTTACAGCTTTTGACCATTCATCTGATTTTTTCCACTGGCTTTGCAAAAAACTCCAACGGCGATCTGATTATTGAATCTAACGGGCTTTCACTCAATGACGCCTATCTGTCATCCTACGGACAACGGTTTAGTTCCAATCAATTTCAATTTCAAACCAAAGTCAAGCTTAATCTGGATGGGATCAGGGGGTACGCTATAAAAGATGATAAAGTATTCATTGGCTGCTCTATGCAGGTCATTGATAAATATGGGAAAGCTCTATTGAATGAGACTGATCTGTTTCCAGGTGACGACGGTCTTGAACGGAATACCGCTGGTAATTTATACCTTACCCTTGTAGTAGGTACACCGATGAGACTTGGGGCTTCTTATAACTGGATAGTAAAAGTGTGGGACAAAGTTGGTCATGGTGAAGTGAGAACCGAACTTAAGTTTAAAGTGATTGAAACCAGTGACAAAGTTGGGATCGACGTAAACGCCAGGGGCCTGAAAGCCCGTAGTGTATTTATGACCAACCAGAATGGGGCAATACAGAGCAACAAGGTGAGTTATTTGGAAAGAATCAAGCTGAATTTCTATGACCTTAAAGGCTTTACAAAAAAGGAAGGTAAGGTTTTCGTTGGCGGTTCAATGATCGTGAGCGACTCTCAGGGCAACACTGTTCTGGAATATTCTGATTTATTTGCCGACTACGATCAAACCGGTGTTGAGCCTGCCGCAGCCGAAAAACTGCATCTATTACTTGCAGTTGGTGATCCTTTGAAAAAAGGCGAGATTTACACATGGAAGTCCAGGGTCTGGGATAAAGCCGGAAAAGGTGAGATTACTTCCGAGGTAAAGATTGAAGTGGTGAATTAACTTGGAGTTTTCTCCACCGGGTATCCTTCTTTCATCTGTAGTCACCAATTTGCAGTATGATAATTTCCGCTATCTGATTGCATACAAAAATTGATTTTACCTACCCTAACAAATTAAATTTCTTGCTTTCGTATGACTTAATTCTTAACCTGACGGCAGCGTCCGTAGGTTTTGCATAACGTTTTCGGGAAAATTCTTTGTGTCTTTATGGTTCACCATTTTTTACCACGGAGGCACGAAGACACAAAGAGACACAAAGGTTTTCGCTAATACAATAAAGATACAGGCATATTAATAAGTTGTGCCACGCCCACGAGACACTTGCGCCAGGTAAGTTTTTGTCAAAGTTCTTGGTGTATTTGTGGTTCACCATTTTTCTACCACGGAGGCACAAAGACACCAAGGTATTGGTCAAAAAACTTTGAGTTTAGCAACTACCACAGGACGGAGACGTCGTTTGATACCTATATCCGTATATCTACAGAAAAAACGTGAATTGAATCAGATCCATTCTGATTTATAAGGAATATATGAAAAATAATTCATATTTTTTTGTATTTTAGTTGCTATGGTAACAAAAGTACGTAAAATAAGCGCTGAAAAATTAGAGGCAGTGGCTTTTATTTTAAAAACAATTGCCCATCCTGCCCGGATAGCTATCATCGATATGCTTAAGAACGGAGAGGAACTCCCGGTAGGAGAGATTTGCATTAAATTAGGTCTGGAGCAGTCCCTTACCTCACATCATCTTTCTAATATGAAGCTGAAAGGTATTCTGGCCAGCAGAAGGGAAGGACGGAATATTTTTTATTTTTTGAAGATGAAAGAGGTTACAGGGGTTATCCAATGTATGGAGTCCTGTGAAAGTATTAATCTATGAACATGGTATTCGATTAATGGGCAATATTGGCTCACTATCTTCTTAAAAACATCCAAAATTACCATGTCGTAAATATTTTCGCCGGCTTGATCGCCTTGTGCCTGACCCAATGTTAAAACCTCTTCAAGAAACATTTTACATCAAAGAAAAAGTCTACATCAAAGATTACATCTGATAAATGCACAAGTTTTTCCCATTCCTTTTATGGACAGGAGCAATAAATGCCCAATCACTAAGAGCGGATTTCCTTGCCGGGTTGACAGGAGCAGTTATCGTTTTACCACAGGGTGTTGCCTTTGCCATGATTGCCGGTATGCCGCCCATCAATGGCTTATACACGGCCATGATATTGCCAATTGTGGCGGCCTTATTCGGTTCAAGCCGGCACCTGATCAGCGGCCCGACTACGCCCATTTCCCTGGTTGTATACTCAACAGTAAGTCAGTATGCGGCGCCTGCCACACCCGACTTTATCATGATTGCCATCACCATCACCCTGGTTACGGGAGTTATTCAACTGGTGTTGGGATTGGCAAAAATGGGGGCAGTGGTCAATTTCATTTCGCATAGTGTGGTTATTGGTTTTACCGCAGGAGCAGCAATTCTTATAGCCACAAGCCAGGTCAAACACTTTCTGGGATTAGACCTGGAGAGAAGTAGCTCCTTCCCAGAAGCCTGGACCCTGATTTTGCAAAGTCTTAACCAGACAAATTTCTATGCCCTTGCGATTGCAGTAGTTACCCTTGCATCGGCTATTTTAGTCAGACGGTTGCACCCGCTGGTACCTCATATGCTTATTGCCATGATTATTGGTAGTATTTTGTCATTCTACATGGCTGGGCCCGGCAATGGAGTAGCCGTAATAGGAGAGCTTCCTAAAGGACTTCCCCCTTTTTCTTTACCAAATTTCGAGGTAAAACTGCTTCAAAACCTGACACCCAACGCTTTTGCCATCGCTTTGTTGGGCCTCATTGAGGCAGTGGCCATTGCCAGGGCTATTGCTACCAAAACGGGACAACGCATCGATGCTAATCAGGAATTTATCGGGCAGGGCTTATCCAATATTGCAGGTAGTTTTTTTTCTTGTTATGCCGGTTCAGGCTCTTTTACCCGGTCGGGAGTTAACCATTCGGCAGGGGCGGTGACACCTATGTCAGCCGTTTTTGCGGCTGTTTTATTGATGTTCCTGATTGTATTCATCGGGCACCTGACTGTGTTTTTGCCTATGCCGGCAATGGCAGGTATTATTGTGCTGGTCGCTTATAATCTCATTGATTTTCATCATATTAAAAAAATTTTAAAAACAAGCAGGCGTGAATCATTGGTAATGGTCATTACATTTGGGGCCACCCTGTTTCTGGAGTTGGAATATGCCATATACCTGGGCGTTTTTTTCTCTTTGGTGTTTTACCTGCGAAAGACCTCCACGCCCCGGATGGTAAAGCTGGCCCCTGACCCTAAAGATTCAAAGCGGATGTTCAAAAATGCCGTTAAATATGATTTGGACATCTGTCCGCAATTGATGGTATATCGTATTGAAGGGTCTTTGTTTTTTGGCGCGGTCGAGCATGTAGGGGAGAAACTGGATGTTTTATTGGATAGCTCGGAAAAGAATTTACTGATAGTGGGTAACAATATTAACCTGATCGATACTTCAGGAGCGGAGTTCCTGACCACTATTGTTAGAAAATGGGATGAAAGAGGGAAAAAAATATACTTATCCGGATTAAAGCTGCGGGCAAGAACGTTTTTAAAGAAAGGTGGATATTGGGATGAAATCGGTGAAGACAGGTTTTTTGTCAATAAAGAAGAGGCCATTGCAAAGATTTATTCGCAGCTTGATCAGCATATCTGTGAAAAATGCCCTTTTCAAATATTTCGTGAATGCCCGCGGGCTGGTTCGGAATACAAGTATTCAGCCTGAGATTTAAAGAATGGTTTAATTAAATGGGAAATAATGTTCTAACATCAGAGAAGTCATAGTATGACGCCATACTATAACTAGCCCGGGAATGATTGTCCGAATAACCGGGCTAAATAACCGTACATTTTCAGCCCTTCACACCCCGGGCCTCACCCTGGAAAGTACCACCTACCTGCTGTTTGATGAGCTAGGAAAGGAACATGCCATTTTTAGCGGTGACACACTTTTTATAGGAGATGTAGGCCGGCCTGACCTGGCTCAGAGGGGAACACTCACCAAGAATGCCCTGGCAGGTATGTTATATAACAGCCTGCGCAGTAAAATCATGACTTTACCTGACCATGTGATTGTGTACCCTGCCCATGGTGCAGGTTCTGCCTGTGGAAAGAACATGAGCAATGAAACCACAGACCTGTTGGGAAATCAGAAGAAAACCAATTATGCACTCAGATCAGGTATGACCAGGGAAGCGTTTATCAGAGAGGTGACAGAAGGATTATTGCCGCCACCACAGTATTTTGCCATGAATGTGGCCATGAACAAAGGAGGTGCAAAAAGCTTGGATGATATTCTGAAAAAAGGCAACATACCCCTCGATACAGCGACATTCATGGCTTTGGCAGATCATGAAGGCGCCCTGGTGCTGGATACCAGAACCCCCCGGGAGTTTGCAGCAGCACATATCCCTAATGCCATTTTCATAGGCTTGGATGGCAGTTTCGCGCCATGGGTGGGGGCTTTGATTCCGGATTTACAACAGCCTGTTATTTTCATAGCTGAACCCGGGAGAGAAGAGGAGGTAATAGTCCAGCTTTCAAGAGTTGGATATGATAACACCCTGGGCTACCTGAAGGGTGGTATCCATGCCTGGCGGAAAGCAGGGAATGCGTTTGATACAGTGATGTCTGTCTCTGCCGGTGAATTTGCCGTGCACTATAAAAAACACAAGATGCCTGTGCTGGATGTCAGAAAGCCCACTGAGTATGAGGCAGAACATGTCGAAGATGCCCTGAATTTACCTTTGGACTCTATCGACGATCACTTCAATCAACTTGACCGGCATAAAGCGTATTACCTTTATTGTGCAGGTGGTTATCGCTCCATGATCTATGCATCAATCCTAAAGTCCAGGGGCTATGACCAATTAGTGGATATAGCCGGTGGGTTTAAGGCTATAGCAGAAACCGATGTGCCTAAAACTGAATATGTATGTCCGTCATCCTCAAGCTGACCTTGTGAACCGGCCCTCGTTGACAGCGTAACAATTGTTACGTTGGCCAGTCACATCTTCTCATAAATTTGTATCATACTTCTTTAAAATGTGATAAATTTAAATTAAATGACTGGCATTAAGAGATATATTCCTATTCTGGGCTGGTTGCCGCATTACAACAACAGGGATCTGAGGGGAGACCTTTCAGCGGGTTTAACTGTCGGGGTAATGCTCATTCCTCAGGGAATGGCTTATGCCATGCTGGCCGGGCTGCCTCCCATTTATGGATTATATGCTTCCACCGTTCCCCTGGTATTTTATGCCATTTTTGGCACCTCCAGGCAATTGGCGGTTGGGCCGGTCGCTATGGTTGCTTTGTTGATTGCAACAGGTGTAGGCCATTTGACGGCTCAGGGTACTGATGAATTTATCCTCCTGGCCATTTCTCTGGCATTGATGGTGGGTGCATTACAATTCCTGCTCGGACTTTTCCGGCTGGGGTTTTTGGTGAATTTTCTTTCACACCCGGTCATAAGTGGATTCACCTCAGCGGCTGCGCTGATTATTGGATTGAGTCAGCTAAAGCACTTGCTTGGGTTTCATATTCCCAGAAGCAACTTTGTTCATGAAATCGTCATCAACGCATTTCGTGGTTTTGATCAAATTCATCTACCCACATTGTTGCTGGGTACCTGCGGTATTTTTATCATTTTATTGACGAGAAGGATAGACCAATCAATACCAGGCCCGTTAGTTGCCGTAATTTTAGGAATACTATTGGTATCATTGCTTGGTCTGGATGAAAATGGTATGAAAATAGTCCGTGAGGTTCCCGAAGGCCTACCTGCCTTTGCCATACCGGCATTGGATATGATCCACTTGGAAAGCCTGTTACCCGTTGCTTTGACCATAGCCCTGGTTGGATTTATGGAGTCTGTCGCTGTTGCTAAGGCTATTCAGGCTAAGCACAAAGACTATACTGTTGATCCCAATCAGGAATTAATAGCATTAGGTTTGGCCAATATCGGAGGAGCTTTCTTTAGCGCTTTTCCTACTACCGGGGGCTTCTCCAGAACGGCCGTAAACGACCAGGCGGGGGCCAGAACCGGCATGGCATCCATCATTAGCGCACTTTTAATCCTGTTAACACTCTTATTTCTGACCCCGCTTTTTTATTATCTGCCAAAAGCGATACTGGCTTCCGTAATTATGGTGGCAGTGTTTGGGTTGATCGACTTTAAAGAGGCCAAATACCTTTGGAAAACAGACAGGAGAGATTTTCTGATGTTGATAGTCACGTTTTTAGCTACCCTCACGCTTGGCATTGAGCAGGGGATAGGCGTGGGAGTGATTCTCTCACTGGCCATGGTCATTTACAGGAGCGCCTACCCACACATGGCCATTCTGGGCAAGATGCCTGGTACCCCGGTCTACAGAAATATTAACAGGTTTTCACAGGCCGAGGTACGGGAAGATATACTGGTTATCAGATTCGACGCTCAATTGTTTTTTGCAAACACCGGAAATCTCAAGGATAAACTGTGGGAATTTGTTAATTCGAAGGAAAACCTTAAGCTTATCATATTAAATGCAGATGCCATTAACAGCCTTGATTCGAGTGCTGCCCATGTTTTAGGTGAAATAGTCGATGAACTCAGATCTGGCGGTATGGATTTTTATCTGTCAGGCGTTAAAGGACCAGTGCGGGATATTATGCATCGATGTGGCCTGATGGAACACATAGGAAAAGACCACTTCTTTTTGTATGTGGATGAAGCTGTAACACATTTTGACGCCCTTGGCAACCAGCAGCAGGTGTATCCTTCCACACATGCTACACAAACCAATCTTGCCTGAATTCGACTGCCTTTTTTCCTGAAAACCAAGATTTTACATTCATTTTGTCCCTCTTTGAGGTTTTTAGCCGGATAGCTTATGTAACAATTGTTACGCAAAAAGATCATGTACCAGGGTACTTTTAAAGGATATTCAAGCAATAAAAAAAATTATGTATAAGAATATAAGTAATCAGGAATTCAAACAAAAGGTGAGCCAGGATCCCAAAGCGGCGATTCTGGATGTCAGAACGGAGCGTGAATGCCGCGATGGTATCATTCGGGGAGCAAGGTGCCTCGACATGATGGCTAGTGATTTTGAAGCGTCAGTCAGGAGGTTGGATAAAACCAGGTCTTACTACATCTATTGTCGTAGTGGTAATCGCAGCAGTGTCGCATGCCGGATGATGCAGGATATGGGATTCAAAAATCTTTATAATTTGGAAGAGGGCACTTTGGGTTGGGATGGTGAACTGGTCAGCCGTAGTGAAGTGAAAGCATCTTAGTGATTAAGTGAGGAACAATTTTGATTAAAACAGGATTGAGATAACGAAGGTATCGATACCAACGAATTTTTCCACTTTACAGGGAATAGGCAATATGATCGGGTAAAAGACAGCAGAAAAGGCTGGCGCTGAACGATACACTTTAAGAGAAGTAATATTGTCTGACCGGGGCGCATTTTGAAGATCATGGAGAAGCGGTCGAATGTAGGAATTTCAGCACCATAACTTCGAGATAAGAAGCAAATTTCTTCATCCTGTTTTGACCTACTGATTTAAGTTAGATTATTAGATAAAATTGAAATGATAGAGTTTATAAGCCAACCGTGGCCATGGTACGTGGCTGGACCGTTGATTGCCCTGGTGATGTTTTTGTTCTGGTATTTTGGCAAAAGCTTCGGGATATCTTCCAACTTGCGCACCATTTGTAGCATTGGAGGAGCCGGAAAATTATCGGACTTCTTTGATTTTGATTGGCATGGACAAATATGGAACCTGACCTTTTTAGCGGGCGCTGTGATAGGAGGTTTTATTGCCCACACATTTTTGACGATTGACCAGGGAGTTCAAATTTCTGAAGGCGTTGTCAATGAACTTAGGTCATTGGGCATAGAGGAACCGGGAAAGGCGTACATACCGGGAGATTTGTTTAGCTGGGAAAACCTGTTTTCGGTTCAAGGTATGCTGATGCTTGTCGGCGGTGGGTTTCTTGTTGGATTTGGCTCAAGGTACGCCGGGGGTTGTACTTCGGGTCATGCGATAACTGGTTTGAGTGAGCTTCAAATGCCTTCCCTGATCGCAGTGGTGGGGTTCTTTATTGGCGGCTTAATCATGACTCACCTGATTTTGCCCTGGATTTTGCCATTGTAAAAATGAAAATAGCCATCGTCACAGGACTGTTACTGTTAGTATTGAAGGGTTATACGCAGGTAATAGACAGTGTCGGGCACGGTGAATCCACCGCCATGAGAAAAAGTGAAAAATCTGATCAAAATGGTGAGCAAACTGTCAATAACTTAAAGGATTGGTTTGTAAAAGGCCACTTTGGCGGTTTGATACGCAACAGTTTTATGGCAACAATCAATCAACGTGATTTGAAGGACTATTGGGCAAATGGCACCGGTGGAAGGCTTTATTACCATACTTCCGAGTTTAAAGGATTTCAGATAGGCTTGGGTGGTCTCTTTGTGTTCAATACCGGATCTTCCGACCTTACCGAAGCAGACCCGGTGGTTGGAAAAGGCAGCCGGTGGGAAGCTCAACTTTTCGACATCACCGACCCGTCAAACAAAGACGATATGGATCGGCTGGAAGAACTTTTTTTAAAGTACCGGTATAAAAAATCGTGGATTAAGTTAGGGAAAATGGGTATCAACACACCTCTGGTCAATAAGCAGGACACCAGGCTGAAACCTACCGTGTTGAGCGGGGTCTGGGCGGAAATAAACGAATGGAAGAATGTATCTGTCAGTGCCGGATGGTTCACAAAATCTTCACCCAGATCCACCACAGCCTGGTATGATCTGGAAGCTGCCATTGGTTTATATGGCAAAGGTTGCAACCCCGATGGAACCAAGTCAGGTTACGCGGGAAACATTACCACCAATGGCCTGGGGATTCTGGGGATAGATTATAACTTCAATGATCGTCTGGAAATTCAGATCTGGGATTATTATATCGAAAACATTCTTAATGCCGGTTTTTTTCAGACAGACTATCACATCGGCCAGTATGAATTAGGCTTTCAGTATTTGCGGGAAGACCAGATAAACGCCGGTGGCAACCCCGATCCGGCAAGGACTTACTTTCCATCCGGGCATACCACCAACCTGTTTTCACTGAAAGCCGGGATTAAAAAAAGTAAGTGGAGCACGTCATTCAATTATACACAAGGATTGAATACCGGTAGGTTCTTGTTTCCACGGGAACTTGGAACGGCGCGGTTGTACACGTATATATCGAGGCACCGGGTCGAAGGGTTAGGAGATTTTCAGACTTTTATGATGAAATTTAACTACTTCCCACTGGATGATAGCAGTCTGAACGTAGGGGTTTATGTGGGCAGGACCAATAGCAATGACATGAGGGATTTTGAATTAAACAAATATGGGTTTATGAGTTACAACCAATTGAATATCGACCTCAATTATGCGTTAAAGGGCTGGTTGGCGGGTTTGGATGTCAGGGCTTTGTATGTACTGGATACAAGTTTTGATAAGTCTATTGAAAACCCCGACTATGTTTTTAATAAGACTAATCTTAGCCATGTTAACATCATGGCTACTTTAAACTTTTAATATGATTGAAAAATGAAATACATTAAATTTTTAATATTGGGTACTTTTTTTGGCATTGTACTAAGTAAAGCCGAGATTATTTCCTGGTACCGTATCTACGAAATGTTCAAATTCCAGTCTTTTCATATGTACGGTGTTATCGGATCTGCCGTGGTTTCAGGCATAATGGCCAAACAAATTATTAAAAAAACTAAAATGAGATCCATAGAAGGGACTGAAATCAAATTTACCCCTAAAAACAAAAGTATACCCAGATATCTGATCGGTGGCACTATATTCGGCCTTGGCTGGGCTATGACCGGTGCCTGCCCCGGGCCTATGTTTATCCTGGTTGGCTATGGCGTGGGGGTTTTCCTGGTGGTTATTGCCAGTGCGGTGATAGGTACACTGGTATACGGCTTGATAAGAAAAAAGCTGCCGCACTGATCGGTTTTTGAGGATACGGCCCATTTTTTATGGGAAAGTTTGTGTTTTTGTGGTGGTTTGTTGTTTTTCACCACTAAGGCACAAAGACACGGAGGGTTTGTACTTAAGTGGTGCTGTAATTACCGAAATCTTTATGTACCTTGAAAAGTCAATTAAACGTACTCCAAGTGGCGATTATCAGCTATCTTGCAGAAGGGGAAATACAGCATTGCATCCACTGACCCGGAGCATCGTTTTAAGTAACAATTGTTACCAAACCTGAAGGAGATAACAATTATATTTGATTCAAAAATTTAATAAAAAGGATATAGCCATGAAAGTAGAACAAATTTATACGGGATGTCTGGCAGAGGCTGCTTATTACATTGAATCTGACGGCGAAGCTGCCATTATCGATCCCTTAAGGGAAACACAACCTTACATAGAAAGAGCAGAAGAAGACGGTGCGAAGATCAAATATGTGCTGGAGACACACTTCCACGCCGATTTTGTTTCCGGACACCTGGATTTAGCGAAAAAGACCGGCGCAAAGATTGTTTACGGCCCTACCGCCCAGCCGAATTTTGAGGCCCATATTGCCAAAGACGGGGAAATACTGGCGTTGGGAAAAGCGAAAATTAAAGTTTTGCATACGCCGGGACATACTATGGAGTCTTCCACATTTCTGTTAATTGATGAAAAAGGTCATAACCATGCGATCTTTACCGGCGACACGCTGTTTATCGGTGATGTTGGCAGACCCGATCTGGCAGTTAAGACAGACTTGTCTCGTGAAGATCTGGCCGTTCATCTTTATAACTCTCTGAGGAACAAAATCATGCTGTTGGAAGATGAGGTCATCGTCTACCCCGGCCATGGTGCCGGTTCGGCTTGTGGAAAAATGATGAGTAAAGAGACCACTGATACATTAGGGAATCAGAAAAAATACAATTATGCACTAAGGGAAGATATGAGTCAGGAGGAATTTGTTAAAGAAGTTACCGAGGGATTGGTGGAACCACCCCAGTATTTCCCTAAAAATGCGGTGTTAAACAAGATGGGTTATGAGAGCCTGGATGAAATATTGGAACAAGGTGTCGTGGCTTTGCGTGTGGAAGACTTTGAAGATATGGCGAACAGGAACAATGCGCTGATTCTTGACACCAGGAGCAAAGAGGAATTTTCTAAGGGTTTTATACCGGGATCAATTTTCATAGGTATTGATGACAATTTTGCTCCTTGGGTAGGTGCACTGATTATTGATTTGAAACAACCGATTCTGTTTTTGGCCGACGAAGGAAAAGAGGAAGAGGTAGTCACAAGATTGGCTCGTGTAGGCTACGATAATACCCTCGGCTATCTCAAAGGGGGTTTTGATGCGTGGAAAAAAGCCGGCAGGGATGTAGATACTATCGAACAGCTATCGGCAGCGGATTTTGCTGAATTGTACAAAAGTGACAAGAAGATCAGTGTGCTGGATGTGAGAAGGAACAGTGAATATGATTCCGAGCACATAGAAGGCATTGGTAATTTCCCATTGGATTTTATCAATAAGAACATGGCGAAGTTGGACAATGAAAAGAAATACTTCCTTCATTGTGCCGGAGGATACCGGTCGATGATTACTGCATCGATTCTGAGAGCCAGGGGATTCGATCAATTGGTAGATATTCAGGGAGGATTCGAGGCGCTTTCTAAAACCGACCTTCCCAGAACTGAATACCACGAACCGACTACAATGCTTTAAAAGAGAAAGATAATGAACGAATTGGTTCCAAGGGAAGCTTACGAGCAAATCACAAAAATAATTGCCAGTGATAACAGTGTCGTTGGCATCGATGCCAAAGAAACACATATTATCATTATCCATAAACTCCTGGAAATCGAAAAAAGGCTCGATAGCCTGGAAAAAAGACTTAAACAGGTATAAAATTTTTTTGAGGCTAAAATGTCAAGCCCTTCACACATTACCGAAATAAGATGTGAAGGGCTTTTTGTTTTCCCTGTTGACAGATTGCTCTTGGTTTATGGTGTTGTTACAAATGAGATGTCGATATCGGGCCTGTTGTCCACGGGCTGTGATTTATCTTTGGTACCAATAAAAATTACGTTCATCCCCGAATCCGGATTAGGGTTCACAAGCTTTTCAATTTATTGATGCTAACGTTGGCGTTTTGCTACCAATGTTTTGCCCCTTCCGGGGCATATTCATCACACCCACACCCACACCCACACTCACGCTCCATATCCTTTTAGCATTCTGTTCCAATAGAACCAGGGGAGCAGGTATTTTTTCAAAATCCACATGGTCCATCTTTCTTTTGAGGTATCAAAAGGAAAGGTGGGAGTAGGGTTGTTTTCGTAATCAAATTCTGCCAGTACCATTTTTCCGTAGGCAGTGACCAGTGGGCAGGAGCCGTAACCATTGTACACGGGGTTGCCCTGCAAGGTTTGTTGCCGCATAACCGACAATAGGTTTTGTACCAGCACCGGCGCTTGTTTGCGTACGGCCGCGGCGGTTTTGGCGTTGGGCGTACTGCTTACATCGCCCAGTGAAAAAACATTCCGGTATTTGACGTGTTGCAGGGTATGCTTATCGACATCTACCCAACCCAGTGGATTACCCGGGACTGCCAGGGGACTGTTTTTTATGAAGTCAGGGGCACTTTGAGGTGGTGCCAGGTGAAGGATCTCATACGGTATTACCACTTTTTGTTCACCGTGTATCTCCATTCCCGGTATGATTTCCTTTTGTTCAATTAGTTTACAGCCGGTCTCCTCGTTAGTAATTTCAAAAACTGCCTCTTTACGGTCCGGGCGAATTTCAGTCAGTTTATGAAAATATACAGCTTTAATATCCCGGTCCTGAACGATCCTGTTGAGCGTTTTGGCAAACTTTTTTACCCCAAAAAGCACCGACCCGGGGGTAGCAAAAATAATGTGTGCCTTGTCTCTGATCCCCTTTTTCCTGAAATAATCTTCAGCCAGGTACATAATTTTTTGGGGGGCGCCCCCACATTTAATAGGGGTTGAAGGCTGGGTAAAAAGCACATTTCCACCTTTAAAATTCTGCAGCAATTCCCAGGTATACCCTGTGAACCGCCTGTCATAGTTGGAGGTCACTCCGTTTTTACCAATTGATTCTTTCAACCCGGGTATGTCATCCCAGTCATACTGGATGCCGGCTGCTACCACCAGGTAGTCATAGACAATCTCTGTACCGTCACTGATCGTGACAGTCTGATTATCCGGGTCTATCGCCTTGGCTGAGGATTTGATCCATTTAGCTCCCTGAGGAATGAAATCCCTTTCATCCCTGATAGTTTTTTTCATCTTATAGGTACCTGCACCTACGAGGGTAAACGCCGGCTGATAATAATGTTTTTCGGAAGGCTCGATGATTGCGATGTCCAATGACTTGTTTTTTCTTAGCAATTGCGCTGCAGTAGTGATGCCAGCAGAGCCGCCACCGATAATAACAATCTGGTGTTTGGTAAACTCATTTGTATTTCTCATAGTTTTATAGTTTAAAGTCAGCTTTATACCAAACCTAAATATTATCAAGTCGATTTCACATGATTTGTATCAGTACCAATCGTGATCGTCGTCAATAATTTATGACAGTTTACTGACTAAAATTTTTAGCATTTTTCTTTTTTGAAATGAAGGAAACTTAGTTTAAATGTGTAATTTAGCTGAAAAAAAGCATGAAATTTGGCCGTGTAGATAATCCCCAGGACATAGACTTTAGCTTTCCACCGGATCATCCTGATTCAAAGAAGGTTTTGACTAAAGGTGACGATAAAAATCCGTTTGAAGTATACGTTGGTTGTGCTAAGTGGAACCGGCAGGATTTGAAGAATTTTTATCCAAGGGGAACTAAAGATGAATTGACCTATTATTCTTCTCAGTTCAATTGCATAGAGCTGAATGCTACATTTTACAACCTGCCTACCCGGGTACAGGTGGAGAAATGGAAGAACAAAACACCTGAAGGTTTCAGGTTTTTTCCAAAAATTACCAACACGATCAGCCATTTTAAGCGATTGCTGGACACTCAAATGCTGGTAGAAGAATATTGTGATGCTGTCAGTGCCTTCGAAGAAAAACTGGGCATGGCTTTTCTTCAAATGCATGACAATTTCAAACCGAAGGACTTCGCCAGGTTAGAGCGGTTCCTGATTGATTTTCCGGTGGAGATACCATTGGCGGTGGAGGTGAGAAACGAGACGTGGTTCAATAATCCCGTTGAAGCTGAAAGGTTTTATCAATTATTGGAGCGCCATAAGAAGGCTAATATTATTGTAGATACGGCTGGAAGAAGAGATATGCTGCATATGCGGCTCACAACACCCAGCGCGTTTATCCGGTATGTAGGGGCAAATCATGAGAGCGATTACAGCAGGCTCGATGATTGGCTTACAAGGATAAAGACATGGAGGGATGAAGGGCTGAACCAACTGTATTTTTTTGTACACCAAAACCTTGAAAAAGAGTCTCCGCTATTATCTGCCTACTTCATTCGAAAGCTCAATACCGAATTCGGGTTGGATTTGAAAATTCCAACCACCTTGGAAAACAGGCAGTTGAGTTTTTGAGGTTAGGCTGAGGTGGCATTCCGGAAAGTCATTTTAACAGGTATTGACGCCTTTAGCAATTAAAACTAACTACAACCATCACTATAACTAGCGATGGTAAAATAGCTAGTACTGGGGATTGATCAAGAGCATCCTGATTTCCATTTTTGTATTGTTTAGAATTGGTCTAAATTAATATGGATTCGGAAATACTACTCATTGAAATGAAGCAGGAGACAGACGCTCCGTTCTCAAAGGATGGCCCGGTGTCATTTGATGTTTGTGTCTTTAAAAAATGTTGCAAGAAATATAAAAGAAAAGGCAGGCATTGCAAAAATTGTCCGAAACTGTAAGTTACAGCTAGTTTGACGCTTTGGCCGGTTCGTGATAACTTACCAAAGTTATCAATTTCACCGCTTATTGCCCTTCAGACCGGTAGCTTTCTTTGTGTGCTCCCTGATTTGCTTTAATACCACCACAGATCTTGCTTGGACTCGATACTTTGGCCGCCGGATTTCCTGCATTTCATCCAAATCCGGAAAGTCATCAGGGTAAGCTAACGATGTATCCAATACCCTATACCATTTTTTTCCTTCAAATCCGTCGATAGATGGAATTTCAAAATCCATTGCCTCCCAGTACGCATTCATTATCACGTGCAGGCACTCTGAATAATAACGATTGAACAGGGTATAGGCAAGCGCATGAGAGTGATCAGACCAATCCGGTTCAAAAGCCTTTACGCCATGCCAGAATACCCTGGAGGACTGGTGATCCTCGCGTCCGTTCCAGTGGTAATGCTCCTGAAAAAACTTATGGGACAGGTTAAAGTGGATAAGTTTTCTGGTAAAGGAGAGTAACTCCTTTTCCTTTTCGACCAAATCCCAGTCAAACCAACTGGTGGTGTTGTCCTGACAATAAGCATTGTTGTTGCCATGCTGGGTTCTTCTGACTTCGTCACCCATTAGCAACATAGGCGTTCCCTGCGAAAACATAAGAATGGTCAGAAGGTTTTTAACCTGGCGGGTTCTGAGCTTTTCAATTTCCTTATCTTTGCCGGGCCCCTCCGCACCACAATTCCAGCTAAAATTATAATCGTGCCCGTCGCGGTTTTTTTCCCCATTTTTGAGATTATGTTTGTGATTATAAGAAACCACGTCATTCAGGGTAAATCCGTCGTGACAGGTAACAAAGTTGATACTCCGGTTGGGGTCCCTGATTATTTGTCTGAACAGGTCGGGGCTGCCTAATAATCTTTGTGAAAGGTTTTGGGATACATGTAAATCCCCTTTGACAAACCGCCGTACATCATCGCGATACCGGCCATTCCATTCGGCCCACTTATGTCCAACAAAAGTCCCTAGTTGGTACAGGCCGCTGGCGTCCCAGGCTTCGGCAATAATCTTGGCAGAAGCCAACACAGGGTCCGATTCAATGGACCATAAAATGGGTGGATTAGCCAGAGGTTCACCATCTTCCGATCTTGAAAGTGCAGAGGCGAGATCAAACCTGAAACCATCGACATGCATTTCGGAAACCCAATATCTTAAGCAATCCATTATCATACGCCGCATGATCGAATGATTGGCATTCAACGTATTACCTGTCCCGCTAAAATTTGCATACTTACTTTTATCCCCTTCCTGCAGCATGTAGTATGCCCGGTTTTCCAACCCTTTGAAAGAGAGCGTCGGGCCATTTTCATCCCCTTCAGCCGTGTGATTGAAAACCACGTCGAGGATGACCTCTATGCCGGCTTTGTGTAAGGCTTTCACCAAATCCCTGAATTCATTGACAATGGCAACCGGATCATTGGCGTGGGCATAGTAGCAATGCGGCGCAAACAGGGCTATTGGGCTATATCCCCAATAATTGGTGAGGGCAGGATTGTACACATCCTGTGGGTCAAACTGCTGTACCGGCATCATTTCCACAGACGTGATTCCCAAAGCTTTCAGGTACGGAATTTTCTCTATGAGACCTGCAAAGGTGCCTTCTTTGCCCGGTGTGATACCAGCATTAGGATGTTTGGTAAAACCACCCACATGAAGCTCATAAATGACCGATTTGGCGAAGGGATAATTGAGCGGCTGGTCACCCTCCCAATCATATTCAGAGGGGTCGATTACCGCACTTTTCATAGCCTTCCGAAGGTTTTTTCCCGGACCCCTTGCTGCCTGACAGTCATAGTGTTTACCGGCTATGACAGCCTTTGCATAGGGGTCGAGCAAGAGTTTTTGTCCGTCAAAGCGAAGGCCTTTTTCAGGTATGTATGGGCCATGGACCCTGTAACCATACAACTGCCCCGGCTTAATACCGGTCACAAAGACATGCCAGTAGTAAAAAGTCTGGTTGACTTTTGGGTCCAGCTCAATAATGTGTGTGGGGCGACCGTCGGGATCATCAAAAAACAATAATTCGACCTTATCACAATTCCTGGAAAAAATACTGAAATTCACCCCATCGGGATATACAGTGGCTCCCAAGGGATAACTTTTCCCGGGCAATACTATCAGGTTGTTTTTCTTCATTTCGGATTTAATATTCGTTCCTTCTAAGTCCGAACGTTGTACCTGTGGCTTAACTTGCAACATTCCTTATGTTTTTCCCGGTTCAAAAAATCGAACCAATATAAAACCGCGAGGCAGGTTTGCAAAGGAATAAATGTTATGTAATCATTAATTTCCAGTCTTTTTGACATATTTATTATAAAATAATGGCCTTTTTGTACAAATGTATAACGCAGTGATCTAACTGTATGCCATATATCTCAAAAATTTAACCCGATCCTGATTTCCCAAGCTGTTTCCTCGAGATGAGTGTTAATCCGGACGGTTGTTTATTTTTCATTGTTGGTACTATCCGGGACGGTTAATCGTTTTACAAAGCAACTGTCCCCGGGATAATCATGAAAAAAAACATTTATTTGGCGGTTTGTCTTTGTTTGACCGGTGTTTATCAGGCCATTGGTCAGAGCTATGGTACCACGCTGGGGTTACGGCTTGGAAATGACCGGGTTAAAAGGACCGTTGGGGTCAGCATGCAGCACCGGGTCATGAAGCATATGACAGTTGAAGGAATTGTGCAAACCGACTTTAACCGTAACAGCACCGTTCATGCCCTGTTAGAAATGCACAGGGGTATACTTACCCAACGTTTCAACTTTTATACAGGGGCTGGAATTTCCTTCGGTTCTGAAGAAAGTATAAGAAAGAATCGGCATGAGAAAGAAATCGTAACTACCTATGGCCATGCAACATTAGGCATTGACCTTATTTTAGGAATGGAATTTACGCTGTTAAAGCATCATTTCTCCATTGATTACAAACCCAATTTTAATCTGGTGGGCAGGGAGCCGTGGTACCGCGGGCAGATAGGTCTTTCTGCGAGGGGCGTGTTGGTGAAAGGGGCCACCCAAAATAAGCGTAAAAGACAAAGGATCAGGCAACGCAAAAAGAAGCTGAAGGCCAAAGAAAGAATAGAAAAGCAGGCAAAAACGCCTTCAGGCAACTTTTTTCATAAGCTATTTAAGAGATCTGATGCTACTCTTTCAAATTAGCCAGGAATTCCACCATGTCCCTGATTTCCCTTTTTGACATCAGGGTACCCATAGCAGGCATCCCTGAAGGGAGATTCCTGCGGGTTTCTATGCGGGAAAGCGAGATTTCCAGAGGTTCGGCATCGGATGTTTTCAGGATTAGTTCTTTTTCTGTTTCCTCGCTGAGTATGCCGGTCACAGTTTGCCCGTCTTTGAGGGTAAGGGACACGTTGCCATAACCGGGAGATAGCCTGGCACTGGGCTTTACCAGGGCCTGCAGCAGTTGTTCCCGGCTGAGTATGTTACCTATGTTTCCAAGAGGAGGCCCTACAGCACCACCATATCCTTCTAACGCATGACATCTGGCACATTGGCCGGTAGTATTGCGGAAGAAATAGTTCCTGCCACTTCGCCAGTTTCCCCCAAACAGTGTTTCGGAATAGTCTTCTTCAGGATGGCCCGCTTGAAATTCTGACAGTTTGGCAACCAGCTTTTCCGAACCGGAAGCATCAACCGCTTCAATCAGTTCCAGGGCGAGGCCCTGTGAAAGGTTTTGATCAATCATTTGATCCAGCAACCCATCCAGAATGCCTTCACTTTTGTCTATTGGCATTTTGCCCAATACCCTCAAGGTTTCTTGTTGCTCTCTGAGGGTTCCTTTATCAAAAACCGGTTGTACAATGGCTGGTAAAGCCTCTTTAGCGATGTCGAGTTCATTCAGCAATCCCAAAGCAGTGGTCCTTACGGTCTCTTCGGCATCCTCCATGCCAAGCTTAATTATACTTTCAATGTTATCATAGGTTAGCTGATGCAAAGCCAGCAGTATAGCTGATCTTACCGTCGGATCAGGATGTTTCTGCATCATCCCCGCCATTTTTGCATTAAAAGCCTTTATTTCCAGGTGACTTAACATTTGAACTGTGGCGATGGAAACCTCAGCCGCTTCGTCCTGCAAAAAAGCAGCGACGTGATCCTGGATTTTTGACTTTACAGGCTCAGGACTCCTTTCTATTTTTCCCCGGTAACGGCCGTCCACCCTGTCCAGTACGGAAGGGTTGGCCCAGGTGCCCAGCGTTGCCAAAGCTTCGGCCTTCATTTCGCTGGCTATGTCATTCCGGGCAGCAAAGGAAATCAACAAATCCAATTCCTTTTCCCCTCCGACTCTCAAACAGGCGTTGATGGCCCTTCTCAGCAAGGGTTCGGATGAAAATCTTCTGTCTTCCAGTACAGCGGCCAGTTCGGGTAATGCGGCTTCAATTGACCAATCATCGTTGATGGCCCTTGCTGCTTCTGTAACAATGTATTCGTCTTTGTCCTTCAGGAAAAGGGACACCTTTTCACTGCCAAGTCTACGCAGCACCAGTACAGCGACTATTCTAAGCTCCTTTTGAGCGTGATTTGCCAGCGCCACCACCGGTTCTATGACACCGATGCGCGACAAAGCCAGTACACCGGCATGCCTGATATACAAATCTTCTCCGTTGTTTTCCTCAAGCATATTCAGAATTGGGGTTACGGCATCCTTGCTGACTATACGCCCAAGCGCCTGGGCAGCGTAAAACCTCACCCTTGGGTTTTGGTGTGCAAGTAGCGGAAGCAGTGAGGCCCCGGCTTCCTCATAGTTTAAGTCCCCGATTATTTTTGCCGCCTGGGCTACTATTTCGGCGTCATTGTCGTTTAGTAATGCTACCAGCGTACCGGCATGTGCCTTATTTTTTGCCGCTACCTGACCGATGCCCCAAATGCCATGTATTCTGGCCAATTGGTTATCTTCCTGCGCTGTGGCTTCTTTCAGCTTGGCCAGGCCTTCATTTCCTTTTTTCGCGAGTGCAAATTGAGATTTTTGTCTGATTCGCCTGTCAGGATAAGCGAGTAAACCTGAAAGGGTCTCGGGAGATTGATTGTCGTAATCCAGTTGCATGAGTCGTTTGGTCTCCATTCTTTCCTCTTTCAGGTCGTCTTTATCCTCGCTAACATCCAGTTTCCAGACCCTCCCGTAATTTTTAGTACCCCAGCCGTTGATCCAATCGGCTATGTACAAGGCACCATCGGGCCCGAACCGGATTCCGGTTGGTAAAATGCCGCTGAGCACATCCACTTCTTCTCCAAGTTCAAAGGAGGCCCCTTTCGGCTTTAAACCAAAAGACCAGATATGGGATCGCGAAGGACTCCCGACAAACTCCACCAGGAAAAATTTATTTTTCCATTCAGTTCCCAAAGCGGTTCCGGGATTGTATGCCATGCCAGTGGGGCCGTTGTGATAATTGACAATAGGAGGAATGATATAGGCCGCCTGCCCTTCCCATCGCGGTTTGAAAAGTGCCTCATCCATCCATACTTTGTATTTGTTGTTTTTGGGATCGGTATATTTGCCATATTGCCAGTTTGCCCTCCACCCGGCATCGGACCCTTCCACAATGTGTACCAACCTTTCACTTTCCCCGGGATGATCCCCATCATTGTCTGAACTGATCAGGTTGCCGAATTCATCAAAGACAAATTCGTGCGTGTTACGTAAACCCGCCGCAAAGACTTCAAAATTGCTTCCATCCGGATTGCTTCTTACGATGATCCCTTGATTCGGGTACTTGTGTACCTTCCCGTCGGGGGCTTCTATATGGGCCCCGATGTCACCTATTGCCCAGTAAATTTTCCCATCCGGCCCTTCAATCGCTCCTGACATACCATGGCCGCTAAAACCGATATGGACGGCGTAACCATGGCTGATAGATGTTTTTTGGTCAGGTATACCATCGCCGTCACGATCCTGCAGGCGCCACATATCGGGGCCAATTCCCAGAAATATATCATTTTCCCGTACCAGCAAAGCACCGGCTACATCGGTGATCTCTTCATGAAAATCCCTGAATATTCTGGTAGAAATGTCGGCCAGCCCATTGCCTGATTGATCTTCCAGCCGCCATATTTCGTCTTGCTCCACCGCCAGGTCACGCCAGTCGTGAATACTGTCACCGTTCAGGTCTTCCAGCCAGTTATTTTGATCACTGAGTTCGGTGGCAAAGGTCTTGCGCAGGAAAGCCCGCCGGTCTTCGGGCGTTTGGAGTCCAATTGACGCCGTCATCCAATCCTTATGTCCTCGTATGTCGAATTCTGAATTTTTCTGCCGGTTTGTTCTGGTGAGATAAACGCGCCCATGGTTATCAATTGACATGGCGACAGGATCAGGAGCCAGTGAGTCAGATGCCCACAAATCTAACTTTAACCCATCGGCAAGTATTGCTGTGGTGCTCTCACGTATTTCTTTGGCTTTGGCAAGGCCCTCAACCGGATCCTCCCTGACAATGAGGAGCGGTTCTTCCGGTACAGGTTGGTCGCAGGAAAAAAGGAGCATAATTAATAACAGGCAAAGTGTGCTTTGCGGAAGGCAGGTGAATTTCATTGGTACTGTCGTGATTAAACTGAAAAAATGCTTACAAACCTAAAATATAGTAATTTGTCTGCATAAATGCTTCTGATTAGGACGGCAGAAAGGAAATAAAATTTTTTTTGTTCCGGCTTGAATTGAATATATTGTAAATTGAGTGGGCTGATTACCAGACCGCTAAACGCATGTGTTTTTTATAAGATGGTTGAATAAACTCTTATTTTTATATATGGCACAATCAAGAAGAAAGTTCATTAAACAGTCGATCGCTTCACTTGCGACGGTAACCATCGTTCCACGATATGTTTTGGGGGGCCAGGGTTATATCGCACCAAATGATAAAATTAACATCGGATTCATTGGTACCGGAAAACAGGGTTTAGCTTTGGGCAAGCGTTTTACGAAGCTGGAAGATATCCAACTGATGGCGGGTAGTGATGTGGATCGGCTAAAACTGGCCCGGTTTCAAAAAACAGTGGAAGCTTTTTATGCCGAAAAATCAGGTAAGTCTACTTACAAGGGATGTGCCGTATATGAAGATTACGGAGATTTATTAGTAACACAGGGTCTGGATGCTGTGGTAGTGGCCACTCCGGACCACTGGCATGCAAAGCCGGTGATTGAGGCGGCTAAGGAAGGAAAGGATATTTTCTGCGAAAAACCGCTCTCACATACGATTAAAGAGGGGCGTGCCATGGTAAAGGCTGTTAGAAAGTATAACCGGATACTTCAGACCGGCAGTATGCAACGTTCCCGGGAAGATTTCCGCAAAGCCTGTGAATTGGTAAGAAACGGTTACATTGGTGAAATTAAAAATATTAAAGTCAGTGTTGGCGATCCTGCTGTAGACTGTGACCTTCCGGCCGTATCCACACCGCAGGAGATAAATTGGGACAAATGGCTTGGACCGGCTCCCTCCAGATCCTATCATCCGATAATTTGCCCGCCTATTACTGATGATAGCTGGGCCATGTGGAGGAAATACAAAGATTACGGCGGCGGAATTTTTTCAGACTGGGGGGCACATATGTTTGACATTGCCCAGTGGGCTATAGGCATGGATCATAGTGGACCTGTTGAGATAACTCCCCCGGATGGAAAAGAATTCCCCTATCTTACTTATCGTTATGCCAATGGAATTACGATGATGCACGAGGATTTTGGCAGGGGCCATGCGGTGATGTTTGAAGGTTCGGAGGGCACGATAGCAGTAAGCCGGGGTTTTTTTGAAAGCAAGCCAAAGAATTTGGTAAACAAAAAGCTGAAATTGGGTGAGGTGCACCTTTATAAAAGTGAAAATCATTACCTGGATTGGACTCAGGCTATTCGCTCCGGAAAGATGCCTGTTTGTGATGTGGAAACCGGCCACCGGACTGCTACGATATGCCATTTGGGCAATATCGCCTATCAGTTGAAAAGACCCCTGCGTTGGGACCCGGAAAAGGAAAAATTTTTTGAAGACAAAGAGGCCAATGCCATGAGAACCAAAAAAATGAGAAAACCCTATAAAATAGCAGTTTAACCCGGCGGCTTTTAGCCAAATCATTATTTAGTGCGGATCACTCCATACTAAAACCAATGGTGCCCAGGCTGCTAAACTCAAGTTTCACGGTACTATCGATAACCGGGTTTTGGTAAAGAGAACCTGTAACCGCTATGTCCCCTCTGTTCAGATATTTCCCCTGCTCCGGCAGCATATGCTGATGCCCATCTCTCAGCGGGAACTCGACACTAATCCAAATCCGGAGCAAAATCCGGGTTATTAAATTGAATCTCTTATCTTCCAAAAAGAGGCTGTCTCAAAAGTGAGATGGCCTTTTTTAACACCAAATATCCTTTTGTTGGATACAGTTTGAGTGGGTATTTATCTCAAGATATGCGTAAAACACCCCCTGTTTTCTATCAATTCTCAGTGAGATTTTAACCAAGCAAAATAATATTTGGCAAAAAAATAGAGGCTACCCTTTTGAGACAGCCTCTTTTTGGTTTTTTTTGGGGCCTTACTTTTTGAGCGTGGCCATTTACAAACCGCCAAACTTGTAGCACTGCTCTGGTTATTTTTCTGAGTACAACAGGACCTTCAGGGTACCTTTCCTGTCAGGGAAAATATAAGCTGGCATACGAATTTCCAGCCGCTTAAGGTTTTCGATAGTCCTGTCAAGCCTCAGCGGAGGTGGATCGAGTGAAATAATTGAAACCGCAAGTTCCGGATGTGAAAGATTTTCCACTTTCAGTTGTTTGCCTTCCTGGTGTAATATAGCACCTCCTTTTATGATTTCCACCTCCGCTGTGGTCATCAATTGCCAGGTAATATTTTCAGTGGAGTCAGTGATTTCAAATTTATCTTCAACCACGAGCGAACGGTTACTTTCCTTGAGGAACCGGCGGGTGACATTTTTGAGTTTTGCTCCAAAAACCTGGCTCATGTCCAGGGTGGCCTCCGGTTGTTCACCGGCTTTAAAATCAACAATTGCCGCGAAACCGTCCACTTCATGCAGTGCGTTGTTGACACTTATGGTACTATGACCAAAATTATTCTTGGTGAGCAATGTCCATCTTTGACAATCCTGACAGCGTCCCCAGAGGTTAAAACCGGTTTTTTCGAGGTCATGATATCCCTGATTGCCCGGATCAACCACCCAGCGTACACCGTCCAATTCAAAAATGAACGAACCCGCATCCATATTGCCATGGTTGACGGAACCTCGGCCTCCCTTTCCACCAAAATAATATTGTGCGTCGTCGTTTTGGTCACTTGTGAAAAAAATCACCGGATTGTCACCTTCCCCTTTCCAGGCCAGCGGCGGTTGATTTTTTCCGCTTGCATCAAACTGCGACAGCCAAACCAACCCTGCCCCCGCATGCCTGGATAGTTTTCCCATAGCCTCAGGGTCTTTTAAAAATCTGTCATTTTCAAAATAGGCAGGATTTCCGGTTTTAGTGGCAAACCATGCAAGGATCATGTCGCCATTTTTACCCCGTTTATCGCCACAGTCGGCAAAGTTGTAGTACCAGCCCGAAGGTGCAATACTCAATAATCTGAAATCGGCACTTTCGAGAAAGGCAGGATAATCGGACAGCCCAAAATCCGTTCCAAAAGCACTTTCAAGCATCGAGGAGGTCACTACTGAAAAACCGGTGCCATAGCCCCAGTAGGTCGAGCCCTCAGGATACACACCATCCGGGCCGTATGAGGCCAATGCATGAGGCATTCCATCCAGGGCCCTGCTGATTGTTTTAGCGGCAAGTTCAGGATCCATCTCAGCCACTACAATGGAGGCGGCGATCATGCCACCGTGGCAAACCTGGTTCCAGTTGTTGTCACCGTTGATCCAGCCAACATTGCCTTTTTTATTGTAACTGGGTTTTATCCCTTTCTCTATCAATGTTTTTTTGGCCAGGTTTACTGTGGCAGGAGGCAGATCCTCGCCGGTCCAATCAATGGCCAGCGCTACTGCCAGTGACATTTCGGCTACATCCAGGTAGTGGGAGGGGTTCCAGTCCTGAAAGTTGCATACCGCGGTCACCTCATCATCTATGCGTTGCAATACTTTGCTGTCTTTATCTATACGATATACCATACCCAGTATATTCATCCGGTAAAGCATTTCCCTTGAGACAGAGAGTAGTCTTCGACCGGTCTTTTTCCTTTCCAGCAGGGGTTTTTTATGAGTTTCAGCAGCATTTAACCGTATGGCCTTGTACATATTTTTAACCACCGGATCATTGGTGAGTTTTTTTTTGAGCTTTTTTTCAATGGTGGGCGTAAGCATGAGCCGTGGACTGCCTTTTCTAAGGTTTTTTTTAAGGTACTGTGTGGTAACCGGGTTTTCAAGTTTTAGCGGATCATTGTCATCGAATTTTGGGTTTGCCGTTTTAAAGTCGGGACAGGCCATCGAAACGGGATGGAAAAACAATACTAAAAGCAAAAGAACGGTAATGAGAAGATGATTTAGTTTCATGACTATTGGGTATAGATAAATGAAAAAATTAGTGAGTGAAATCCCCGGACTTATTGGTTTCCGGAAATGAAATATAAACAATTAGCGTTTATAATACCTGACATTCGGTGATAATTCGGCACAGGTTAAACAATAAGGAAAAGATGCACAGCCGGTACATTGAGCGGCTGTGCATCCCGGAGCAAACGGATTGGTGGCAAATAGCTTTTAAGTATGTTTAGCCTCTACCAGCCGGGATTTTGCTTAATATCCGGATTCTGGGCTATTACGCTCAATGGAATCGGCCACAAGTAGTGTTTTCCTTCATCGAATACCGGGTTGGCCCAATCCGTTCCCTGATAAACATCAATGTACATATTACCGGATTCCGGATCAACCGTCGTATTAATTTCCGCACCTTCATAACGGGCCATGGCAGCGTCATTCCACCGTATGCCTAAATCAGGCTGTTCCAGTTTCTTGCCTTGCTTCCAACGTTTCAGATCATTGTAGCGGTGTGCTTCGAGAAAGAGCTCGATTCTACGCTCACGCCGGATTTCGACGATCAATGGAGGAACTCCGTCGCCGGTGTATCGTGGATCAACCGGAATGTTACCTATATCCATAGGAGGCATGGCAACACGATCACGTAAAAGGTTGATGCTGATATCCAAATCCCCTTGTCCAAGCTCATCAAGCTCTGCTTTGGCTTCGGCATAATTGAGCAGCACCTCGCCATATCGCAGCATGATCGCAGGTGATTCGGCGGTATTAAAGGCTTTTCCTATTTGGTCTGCGGCGTTGTATTGCTTAATTATGTGGTAGCCGGTGGTTGAGATCCGACCTCCCGGCATTCCTGTAATTCGCGGATAATCACGGCCATCATCCCTGTGATATTGATATTTTGGAGCATCTTCAGGATGCAGGATGGTTTGTCTCAGCCGCGGGTCTCTGTTTTCGAAAACATCTTCTATCTGTTCATCTCCCTGATACAGGGGTGATAAGGTGATCGGTAATCCATCAGTACACAGATAATCTTCCACCAGGCTTTTTGTCGCGCCTCCTGTATATTGGAAATAACTTTGCACGTGGTTGGTAAATATGCCTAACTGGTATTTTCTCCAATACAATACCTCAGGGTTGCCGGTAAGATCCAATACCCGGTGGTATGCATTATAATCATTCTCCGGATCACCGGTGTTGTACAGCGAATAAGGTCCGTTGTCTATGATTTCTTTGGCGGCATCTGCGGCCTCCCGAATCCATATTTCGGCGTCAGCCCCACCATGGTATTTTCGCCAGGTTCCTTCAAACAAACAAACCCTGGATTTTACCAGCAAGGCACACCATCTGTTCAATCTGCCAGGCGCATTGCCATCGCCCCAGTCATCAGGAAGTTTTTCGGTGGCAAAGTTCAGGTCATCAAGCACATGGGCCATCGCTCCTTCCCTGGGTGTCCTTGTGGCATACAGTTCCTCAGCGTCAATGTCCAATGGTTTATCCAGCCATGGCACATCGCCGAACTTTTGTACTTTATCGGCATAAAACCATCCTCTGAAAAGCCTGGCTTCAGCCGCATACTTGTCGATGGTTTCCTGTGGCAGGTTAGCGTTGTTGTAATTTTCAAGCCCAACGTTAATAGATCTGATGAAATTCCATCCTTTGTAGCCAAACCATTGCGGATTGGAGGGAACATTGTGCTTGCCGGCACGCACCTGCTGATAACGGGTGTGCCTGGAATGTCGCGGGGCGATGTTATCAGTAAATTCATCCTGATACCATAGGCTATACCGGTGGCTGTCAAACCCATCGTCATGGGCCATTAAAACAGGCACATTATCATCGTTTCTTGCCATGTTATACAGACTGTTATTGTATACCGACAGATCATTTTCGGTATTCCAGAATGTATCACTGCTGATTTCATCCAAAGGGGTTCTTTCCAGAAAATCGTCGTTACAACCATTGATCAGAAAGAGTGTGAAAAAGAACCAACCGAATTTTATACTATTACACTTCATGTCTTTGTCTTTTAAAATTTGTTAAAATGATACCCTTGCACCCAGGGTGAATATGCGTTGCATTGGGTATTCTATGGCCCCTTCATAAATAGTTTCCGGATCCAGGGGCGCGCGGATGGGAGAGTATTCCCACAGGTTCATGCCTGTAAAATAGATTTGCCCCTGTCCCAGGCCAATGCCGCTAACGAGATCGCGCGGAAGATCATAGCTAAATGTGATGTTTTTGAGCCTGATATAACCTGCATTTTGCAAAAAACGCGACTGGGTTCGGATGTTCTTTTTATCACTGGTTGAAATGTGGGGGGCGGCAAAATAAGCCTCGCGGTTATCCTCACTCCATGAGTCTTCAATGAAGTATTTTTCTACATGGCCTGCATTGAAGGGAAAGAACCAGGTCCAGTTGCCTGAAGTAGGCCAGTGATCCCTTTGCATGATACCCTGAAAGAAAGAAGACAGCCTGAAACCTTTAAAGCTTATGCCAGTGTTGATCCCAAAACTACCACGGGGGGTACTGTTGCCAATCACCCTTCTGTCTCCGGGGTCATCCAGGGTATTACTGCCCGGGCTGATAATTCCGTCACCGTTAAGGTCGGCATACCGTATATCTCCCGGTCGCCAGTTAGCGCCGATGTTGGATTGATCGGGCGCGTTGTCGATCTCATCCTGCGTCTGAAAGATGCCTAATGTTTCATAGCCCCAGATTTCATCAAGTTTTTGACCCTCATAGTACTCCGACAGGGCGCCCGAAGGATTGTCGTATTTGGTAATTTCACTGGTCCAGTCTGATAGTGCCAGTGTGACATCATAATTCCAATGGTCGTTTATATTATCCCGCCAGGTTAAGGCCAATTCCCAGCCGGAGGTTTTTAAGTCTGCGGCATTTTGCCTCGGGGCGTCGGTTCCCAAAACAGAAGGGAACTCCACTTCCATCAACATGTCTTTGGTTTCCCTTGTATACACATCAAAAGAGGCATCCAGTTTTCCCCTGAAAAGTGTAAAGTCAATGCCGAGGTTTTTACTCACCACAGTTTCCCAGGTCAATGTCGGGCTTACCAGCCCCGGTGCTGATACAAAGGGTATCCTGCCATCACCCATGATGTAAGGAGAGTTGCCTATGCCCATGGTGGCAATGTAGGGATAGTAGATGGGGTTATCATTTTCATCTACCAGCAATTGGTTGCCCAACGTTCCGTATGATGCCCTGATTTTCAGGTTGTCCAGCCATCCGCTGGCGACTGACATGAAGTTTTCGTTGGAGATCCGCCATCCTACTGATATGGAAGGGAAAATCCGAAACGGTCGTCTTTGGGAAACCTCGAGGTTCCGTCATACCGTCCGTTGGCCTCTATCAGGTATCTCTCTTTGAATATGTAGTTTACCCGGTAAAATACCCCGCGCAAAGCTAAATGGGAACCGGAACCATAGGTTTCCTGGGTGCCGACCGTAGCATTCAGATCGGTTATCGAGGGGGTGATGAGTGACCTTGCCCGGGCCCTTACGAACTTGTTTTGTCCCCATTCCTGGTTAAAACCAACCATAGCTTGTAAGTAATGGCCTTCCAATTTGTCAAAGGTATATTCGGCAAAGGCGTTGAACACATAATACTGGTTGTAATTGTTCCGGTTGTCAATCCAGTCGTCTCCGCTAAAACCATTATTGATCGGGTTGGGATCGGTCAGGTCGGTAGAAACGATTTCAACCTTACTTTGAACATCCTGGAAATTGCGGTGGAAGAAGTTATAGGAAAAATTGGATCTTATGGTCAGGCCTTCCAGAGGGGTAATGGTCGCACCGGCAGTTAACCAGGTATCATTTTTGGCAAAGGTCGTGCGTCCGCCATCCAGCAGGTAGGGAAAGAAATTGGTGCCACCGAAATACATACCGATGTATTGCTCGTATTGCTCGCGGTCTCCGGGTGTTATGTAATACGCAAGATCCGGAAATTGAATCGGCATAATAGGGTTTACCCTGGCCAGAGAATTGATATTCACATCCCAATTGTAGAAGTGTGGTTTATCACTGTGTTGTGAGTTGAATACCACCTTTTGATCCAGGCTCAGCCATTTGTTTAGTTTGAAGTCACTTTTTACCAAAATATTGTATCTTTCAAACGCTTCGTTGTTGGCGGGCTTCAGGTATCCGTCCTTACTCAAATATCCAAAAGAGACAAAATAAGTAGCATTTTCCGACCCTCCGGAGATGGTAAGATCGTGCTGATGCGTGGGGGCGAAGTCTGTCATGATTTGATTCTGATAATCATTGAAGCCATAAAACCGCAGTTGCCCGTCAACCACACCCCAGGCAGGGGCCGTATCAGGATTTTCAGACCAGGCCTTTGTACCGGCTACCATATCTGCGTCATATGTAGGTACGCCAAAGGTTCTTTCATTGGCGATATTCCTGGCTAATACAAATTCATGGGGGTCGGTAACCACATCCATATTAAAAATGGGTTTGGCCAACGACCACTGGGTGCTTAACTGCACATTGACTTTGCCGCGTTGCCCTTTTTTAGTTTCTACCAAAATCACCCCATAAGCAGCCCTGGCACCGTAAACTGCTGCGGTAGCAGCGTCTTTTAAAACGCTGATGCTTTCAATATCATTGGGGTTGATACTGTTAAGGTCCATGGGGACATTGTCTACCAGAATAAGTGGTGTTCCACCATTAATCGATTCGAAACCCCGGATGTTGAAGTCCACAGGGGCCGAAGGATCCCCATTTTGTGGAGTAACATTCAAATTTGGGATCACTCCCTGTAAACCTTCCCCGACATTGGCTATGGGCCGGTTTTCCAGCACTTCGCCTTTAGCAGTTCCAACCGCGCCGGTTAGGTTTACCTTTTCCTGTGTACCGTATCCAACAACGACGACTTCGCTTAGGGTTTGAACGTCAGCCTGCATGGTCAGATCGATGACTGACCGGCCGTCGATAGGTTCCTCCACCGTCACGAATCCTATGGATGAAAAAATCAGGGTCGTTGCATTGTCAGGGGCATTTAGTACATAATCACCATTGATATCGGTTACGGTTCCTATGGCTGTTCCTTTTACCAAAACATTGACACCGGGAATGGATTCCCCATTTTCAGAGGTCACCCTTCCTTTTATCTCTATCTCAATAATCTCCTCGATAACCGGTTTGTTGAGTCTGTCCGGAGATATTCTTTTCACAAAAATGACATTGTTAACACGCTTAAATCCAAGTTTTGATTGCAGTGACACCTGTCTCAAAAGGTTAGCCAATGTGCCATCGTAAGCATCCATATCGAATGCTTTTTGAAGATTAATGGCTTTTCGGTTAAAAGCGAAAGTAAATGCTGTTTTTTCCTTGATTTCATCAAAAAGACCGGCGAGTGTTCTTGTGTCACCGCTTAAACTGATTTGCAGCTTTTCGATGCTCATTTTTTGAGCTTCTACACTTTTAGCAGTCAACAATGAAAATGTCACAAATTGTATAATTGCGCCACATAAGCAATATTTTGATAAAGTAATTATTTGTCGAAGTATGCATATTTTCATAGTTTCGTTTGTTTTTTAATTAATTAACACTTGATTAAAAAGCTTGATATAAGCCAGCGCCCGCCAAGTTGCTGGCTTATTCCTCTTTAGCTGGTGTCAAAAAAATTTGCAAGGCTCATTTTTTGTCTTGTTTAGAAGTTAGTCGAACATATTTTCCATTGATATCATAATCCAGTGAGAAAGAATAAGACATTCCTTCCAGAACTGCTTCCAGACTTTGATTTTTAAACTTCCCGGTAAATATTCCTTTCAATTCGCCCTCAATGATAAATTCCACCCCATACCATCTCTCAAGGGTCTTTAACACATCCCCGATAGGTTCATCTTCAAAGTAAAGCATACCATTTTTCCAGGCTATCAGCTTTTCCGAATCCACATGGATTTTTACCATTTTCTCCTGACGTCCAGGATAATAGATTACCCCTTCACCCGGATTTAATGAAATCGGTTCACTACCCGTACTACGGTTTTTTACTTCTATCCGGCCTTTGACCAATCCAATTCTTATTTCCTTTTCCTCAGCAAATGATCTTACATTAAAGGAGGTTCCCAGGGCAGTTACTTCAGCGTTATTTGCTATTACTTTGAAAGGCCGGCCGGCATCATGTGCTACCACAAAAAAAGCTTCTCCATGTAATGCTATCACCCGCTCATGAGAGGGAAACCGGGCCGGGTATTTTATTCTGCTGGAAGAATTCAAAACTATTTGCGTACCATCTTTTAAAAAAATTGTGGATTTTTGACCGGCTGGATTTGATTTGTAAACATATTCCTGAGAAAGCGAAGTGCCGGAGAGTCTGTTTTTTGAAATGATTTGATGGATAACAATCCCAAGCCCTAATATAACGATGGCCGGAAGAGAGGCCACTATGTACCGCCATTTTTGAGATCCATGTGGCAGATTCCCCACTTTTTTCCCCTCAGCCGGAGCAGATCCCTGCCGGGCTACTTCGTCTGTTTTGTGCGAAACAAACAGGCTTGATTCGTTTTTAGCCGCTTGTATTTTTTCAAAAACACCCGTTGGATCCCATTTCCTTCGGCGTTTCCTTTTTATAGACAAGCGGAAAATATCAATTTTTTGTTTAATCTTTTCCTCACCCTGACCGGAAAAATACCATTTTAAAAAGGCTTCTGCCTCCTCCTGCGAACATAAGCCCTTAAAATATTTTTCTGCCAGTCTATAAGGATCCTTCATTCATCCGGGTCAATTAGTAAACCTAATAGCCACAACAGGTGGCTAACACTCAGTCGAAGGAAAAATTTTAATACTTATTTAGTCAAACTAGGTGGCTGCAATTTTGCTTCTTAAGCTTTTGCATGCGCGGTACAGATGGTTTTCCACCGTCCTTTTAGAAACCTGCAGTGTTTTGGCAATTTCGTCGAGTGTGCGGTTTTCCTGGACTTTCATCATGAATACCTGTTTTTGTTTTTTGGGTAGTTGTTCCAGGTATTTCCTGGAGATTGCTTCTAGGTCAGAAAAAATCAGATAATCTTCAGTTTGATTGGTAGAAGACGGAAAATGATTCAAAGCGTATTTTTCGTAAGCCGTTTGATAAACTTTTGCCCTAATTTTTTTAATAATGATCGATTTACTAACCTTTTGAATATAGCCCTTAAAAGACCGGTTGGCATCGAGGTTAGCCCGGTTCTTCCAGATTTGTAAAAAAACCTCCTGCACCACCTCTTCGGCTTCGGCATGATCCAGATTCAGCTCACAGGAGTTGAGGTAAACTTTATAGGAATATTTTCTAAAAAGATAATCAAAGGCTTTTTCGCTTCCTTTTTTAAGGTGTATGACCTGACTGTAATCACCATGCCGAAATAAGTTTGCCATACTGATTCAAGTTAATGGTATGTCAATTTTCATTGACTTCCACCTTTGTCATCGGGTGCGTTCCGGACAAATAGGATTAATTCACGAATAAAGAAATCAAATGCTATTCAAATTAGGCAAATCATATTAAAACTACAAGTCAATTTGAAAGTTGGCAAAAAAATGATGATTTGATAGGTATTTTTAGGATAATTGAAATCGGAAAATCGATAATTGGCAATCAGGCATTTATGGTGTTTTGTGTTCATTCATCACCGGTCCGTATTATTTCTTTACCTTATTAGATTCATACCGGTAGACAGGATTCAGTTTTTTTGCCGAGTTGGTGGTTAATTCCAAATTATGGATAACGCCGTCGTCGATATGGTAAACCCATCCATGAATATAGGGAAACTCGCCGTTTTCCCATTCTTCCTGAATAAATGATACCTTAGCCAGGTTATTCACTTGTTCTAATACATTAAGCTCCACAAACCTTTCCCCTCTTGTCTTTTCATCTTTAATGGCATCAAGTTCTTTGCAATGTATTCTGTAAACATCTTTTATATTCAACAACCAGTTGTCGAGAAAACCAAAGTTGTTGTTGGTCATTGCCGCCAGCACGCCGCCGCAGCCATAATGTCCACAGACGATGATATGTTTCACCTTCAAGACCTTAACGGCATAATATACCACACTCAGCAGGTTGGTATCGGTGTGAACCACCATATTGGCGATATTTCTTTGAACAAATATAGAACCGGGCAGTGTGTTTGTAATTTCTTCCGCAGGAACCCTGCTGTCAGAGCATCCTATCCATAAAAATTCCGGGTGTTGACCTTCAGCTAGTTTTTTGAAAAAATCCGGGTTAAACTTCATGGTATTTTCCACCCATTTCATATTCCCGTCCAAAAGATTTTGATACTTATCAGGCATATCGGTTTATCGTTTTGTTAGTGTATTCTAATCTACAAAAATATTTTTAATCAGGGTAGGGATCATATTCATTTTCAAAATATTCGTATGCTTTATGATGACTTATTTTGTTTTTTATATATGATCAGGTCATTTGTTGCCACTTCATCCACCTCTGACCCGGACAACCTTAGCGGTGTTGTATTGCCATTGAACCGTAATTTCATTTTATTTACATGTTGCTTATAAAAGCTGAAGAACTTTTTATTCATCACCAAATACGGAAATTTTTGTCATCCATTAACGGGTTAATTATGGCAGGGGGCAGGAGTTCGAGGTTGGGAAGGGATAAAGCTTTTATCGAATACCATGGCAAACCCCAGGTGTTGCATTTGTATGAAATGTTGGCGTCCCTGCAAGTCCCGGCATATATTTCCTGTCGACGAAGTCAGGCAGATCAGTTTCAGGGTATATGCCCGCTGATTTTTGATGGAGATCTATCGATTGGTCCATTAGGAGGAATTTTTGCCGCAATGGAAGCCTATCCGGTTCATGATTGGCTGGTGATAGCGAGTGATATGCCTATGGTTACGGAGCGAACCCTGGTGATACTTATGCAAAAGTATGGGAAAAAATCAGTGACTACCTACAAGAGTCAGAAAAAAGCTTTTCCCGAAGTGTTATTGACGATTTATAAGAAGGAATTGTTACCGACCTTTCGAAAAGCGATCCACCGCCGGAATTACAGTTTACAAACTTTATTAAAAAGTGTGGAAAAGCATTTTGTAATACCTGAAAACGAATTGGAATTGCTCAATGTTAATACCGTGGAGGACTTAAACGCAGTTCTCCATTTGATCAGAGATCAACAGTTACCTAACAGGCCTAACTCAGATTAACTTGAATTTTTTGCCGGGTAAAGCCTTTATGACCCCCTTAAATTCCAATTGTAAAAGCAAGTTAGCCACCTGGTTAACAGGCAACTGGGTCTTAAAGCTGATTTCGTCGATTAGTATTCCGGATTTTTCATGATTAAAAACCTGTACAATTTTTAGCTCTTCCTCTGAGCAACGAAGATCGTATTGGAGAGACTTTTCCGGCACAGCCGTGGCAGCTTCTGTAAGATCCCAGTTCATATGCCTTTCCAGACTGGCCACATCTGTGAATATGTTGGCTCTGTGATTACTGACCAATTGGTTACAGCCTTCCGAATATTTGTTGGTAATGTTGCCTGGCACCGCGAATATATCTTTGTTGTAGCTGTCAGCGATGTTGGCGGTAATCAGGGCCCCACCTTTTTTTGCCGCTTCTACAATAATCAGAACATCAGCAATTCCCGCTATAATCCTGTTTCTTGCCGGGAAGTTGTGCGATTCGGGTTTCACACCCAATGGATATTCTGAAAGCAATCCGCCTTCACTGGCGATCATGTCATTGACTATGGCCCTATGGAACCGCGGATAAATAATATCCAGACCGCTCGCCAATACACCCACTGTAGGTATATTTACTTTTAAAGCGGCCTTGTGTGCTTGTATATCGATGCCATAGGCCAGTCCACTGACAATCAAAGGCTTATGTTTACTTAAATCCGAAACGATCTTTTCAACCACTTCTTTTCCATACCAGGTCGCTCTTCGGGTGCCTACGATAGCAATGGTCCTGGCGTTGTTCAGCTTAGCATGGCCTTTGTAATAAATCACAGCAGGTGCGTCATAGATCGGCTTCAAATTTTTGGGGTAGGATTCTTCGGTGTAAAAATGAACGGAAATTCCCTGATCTTCCGCATTTTTGAGTATGTCTTCAGCGGTATTAAAGGTGTTGGCCTTCAATATAGCGCTGGCATTCACAGTGCCTATGCCCGGAATTTTACTTAATTGTTTTTTTCGGCTCTTAAACACTGCCTCAGCCGAGCCACAATAGCTGATTAATTGTTTGACGAGGATATTCCCTACGCCAGGAATAAGCGCTAAGGCTACCTGACAGGTTTTTTCATTGAACATAGATATTCACCCAGCATTTAAATTTAAAAAATACCAATAACCGGGGGAATGTTACGCATTACGCGTTAGCAAAATGGAAAATATTTTCGAAAAGTGGAAACTCCGGGGGGTAATTTATCTTAATTCTTCCTTGATTTCCACCAGAAAGGCCCTTACTCTTCTCAGGGATTCAATCATTTGCATTTTGTCTTTAACCGCCTCATTGCTGTTTTTGAGTATTTCCTTGGCGCCCTGAAGCGTGTAGCCCTTTTCCTTGACAAGATGATAAATCAGTTTGACATTGTTGATGTCATCTATGGTAAATTGCCTGTTGCCTTTTCTGTTTTTCTTTGGTTTTATAATGTCAAATTCACCTTCCCAAAATCTAATCAGTGAAGTGGCTACGTTCAACATGTCGGCAACCTCTCCAATGGTATAGTATTTTTTTTCTATTACTTTCTCTTTATAAGGCACTTTCTAAAGATGGTATTTGATGGCCAATGATTACATTAAACTTTTAGCAAAAAACCTAAAAAATTTAAATAAAAAAAGACAAACAATGGGACTATCATACATTTCACCGATAGTTCCATTTTATTAAAATTATTGTCCTAAAAATGGTGAGATTAAGCAATTTAAACAATAATTTTTCTATCGATGCTTTATATTCTTCGATGAAACATTTAAGGTATAAACGGGTATGTTTTTTTTTATTGTGTTACATATCGAATGAAACCCTGATCGTCCAAAACAATACGGTTTTCGGGAAAATCGGCCGTCATCAGTTCCCTGAGCTTACTGATTGCTTTTTTGTTTTTATCGATTTGCGGTCCTCCGGGGCTTAGTTGGATAAAAGGAAAAATGCGGGCATGTAAAAACTGCCCATCGGCTTTGGTGAAGACTTTCACTATGGGTGCCAGACTATTGGGCCCTTTTAGGTTGAACCGGGCATAGGTGCAGAAATTACCCAGGCTGTAAGCGATAAACCGGTTATTATAGACTTCGACTGCACGCACGACGTGAGGCCCGTGGCCAAATATCACGTCAGCCCCGGCATCTACCAGATCATGGGAGAATTGATAAACATTTCCCCGGTTTTCACCATAGAAAGTCTCGGTTTTCCGGGTAACATGCTGATATTTTTTCCCCTCCGCCCCTCCATGAAAGGAAACAATCACGACATCACTGATGGAATCGAGGTGTGAGACAATTTCAATGGCGGCTTCATGGTCGTGAATGCTCATAGTCCCCGAATTAGGTGCAAAAGCTGCAAATCCGTATTTCATGCCATCAATAATGAAGGTTTCGTACGGTTTGGCTTGCAAGCCTGCGTGGTAGATCTCCAGGCTATCCAGCACCCTCATGGTATTTTGCCTGCCGATATCCCCGAAATCGCCGGCATGGTTGTTAGCAGTGCTGAGTACATCAAACCCTGCCTGTTTCAAATGCACAGCAAGATATTCCGGTGATCGGAATAAATAACACAGATCCGGGTTTTTGCAGTTTTTAGGAGTTCCGCCATCATTTAAAATGACTCCCTCGAGGTTACCAAAGGTGACATCGGCATCTATCAGGAATGGCCGGGCCTCAGATAACAAAAACCGGCCGCTGTCGGGAGGCAGATAATCGGGTTTGGGAAAATTGGTCCCTAACATAATATCACCCACACCGATAATGCTTAATGTATCTTTTATGAGCCTGTGGATACCAATGGCTATCTCTTCATCCAGGCTGGTTAGGGTATCTCCCCGGGAGGTGATGAATAGGGTATCCTGCGGCTTTATAAGGTCTGCCTGTGGCAGGGTGTCTGCCGGATGGGTGGTTCCCGTTGATTTTGTCTGCAACCGGTTCACTTTACATCCTGTAATGATAACAGTACAGGTCAGGAAGATAAACAGATATTTATTTAGATGCATGAATTAGAAATGATACTTCCAATAATCAATTTAGTGCCGGATTTTTAAGATAAGTACCTTTATCCCATAAAAAAAGGCAGACGCGGATAAGAGCGCTGCCTTTTTGCCATATTTTTATATATTTTATCCTAAAGACTGATTTTCCCTGGCCGCCAGTTCCAGTAATTTCTCATATTCTTCAGCGGTCACATCCATAAACAAATAGGGAGCCGGGTCTATTTTTTTGCCATCCTTTATTATTTCGTAATGAACATGGGGTGCTGTAGAGGTTCCCGTACTACCTACGTAGCCGATACATTCCCCTCTTTTCACTATTTGTCCTTTTTTGACATTAAATGCGCTCATATGGGCATATTTGGTGACAAAACCATACCCGTGGTCAATTTCCACCTCTTTGCCATATCCACTGAAATTATTCTGGACTTTGATAACCTTACCATTGCCTACGGCATAAATGGGCGTACCCTGTGGAGCGGTAAAATCAATGCCTGTATGCATTTTCCGGATTTTATGGATAGGATGGATCCGCATGCCAAACCCTGAAGCCAACCTGGTCAGTTCTTTGTTGGAAATCGGTTGAATCGCCGGCATACTTGCCAACAGGTCGGCTTTATTTTTTGCCATATCGACAATCTCATCATAAGATTTGGATTGGATGAACATCCTTTTCTTCAGCATATCCAGTTTTTGCAGGGCACCGATCAACAATTCTTCCTGATTTAGTCCTTTCTCAAGGAGTTCCTTGTAACGTTGGGTGCCGCCTATTCCTGCACTTCTAACCGTAGAAGGGATAGGTTCCGCTTCAAAAATTACACGGTAGATGTCGTCATCCCGTTGTTCCAGGGCCGATAATACAGAGGAAACTGTCTCCATTTCCTTGTTCATCAGATCTATGTGAAGCTTCAATTCAGAGTTTTCCTTCTTTAAAGCGGCCTCTTTGGGTGAATCGAAATAGGCATCCCGTCCAAATAGGATGATGATGGCGATTATCAGAGATACCGCAAAAAATCCTAATAAATTAAGGGTAATGTCCCATTTTGAGACCTTCACTCTTTCGTATTTACACGTTTCCGTGTCATAATAATATTTTATTCTGGCCATTAGCTACTAGTATTGTAAAATCTTCTATTTTTGCAGTCGATTTAAGCGGCAAAACTAATAAATTTAACCTTGCCTATCACCACATTATCTAAAAATAACACAAATTTAAAGAAGATTTTTTCGCTATAAAAACATCAAAAAACACAAAATAGCATCTAAGTAAGATTTAAATGGATTCTAAATCAATACGAGCCAGTTTCATCAAATTTTTTAAAGACAGAAATCATCAGTACGTTCCGTCAGCGCCCCTTGTGGTAAAAGACGACCCTACCCTGATGTTTACCAATGCAGGTATGAATCAGTTTAAAGATTTATTTCTGGGTAACAAAGAATCTGATTACAACCGGGCAGCCAACAGCCAAAAGTGCCTGCGGGTGTCAGGAAAACATAATGATCTGGAAGAGGTTGGGTTGGATACGTATCATCATACGATGTTTGAAATGCTTGGAAACTGGTCCTTTGGTGATTATTTCAAAAAAGAGGCCATTGTATGGGCGTGGGAATTGTTGGTGGATGTTTTTAAGCTGCCCAAAGACCGGCTTTATGTGACGGTTTTCGGGGGGGATGAAGAGGAAGGACTGGAAGTTGACCAGGAGGCTTATGATCATTGGAAAGCAATTACGGGTGAGGATCGCATTATTTTTTGCGCTAAAAAAGACAATTTCTGGGAAATGGGGGATACCGGTCCCTGCGGACCCTGCTCGGAGATTCATATTGATTTAAGGACAGATCAAGAAATAAGCCAAAAGTCTGGCTATGAGCTGGTTAACCAGGATCATCCCCAGGTGGTGGAAGTCTGGAACCTGGTATTTATGCAATTCAACCGGTTGGCTTCCGGAGCGTTAGTAAACCTCCCCGCCAAACATGTAGATACCGGCATGGGCTTTGAAAGGCTGACAATGGCCATTCAGCAGAAGGAATCAACCTACGAAACCGATATTTTTATGCCATTAATTGATTTTATTGGCCAAAAGGCAGGGTTGGAATATGGGGAAAAGGAAGAAACCGACGTGGCTATCCGGGTCATTGCCGATCATATCCGCGCCATTTCATTTGCGATAGCCGACGGCCAACTGCCATCCAATAACAAGGCAGGCTATGTCATCCGCCGTATTTTAAGACGGGCTGTCAGATACGGATATACGTTTTTAGGGTTTAATGAACCTTTTTTATATCAGTTATTGCCGATCCTGGCAGAACAATTCGGCGATTTTTATCCTGAAATCGCTTCTCAACAAGCCTTTATAAGCAAGGTAATTCAGGAAGAGGAGCTATCTTTTTTAAGAACATTGGAAAATGGCTTAAAAAAGCTGGAGCAAATAAAACAAGCGCTGCGCGGAAAAGATAAAACAATTGACGGGAAAACTGTTTTTGAGTTGTATGATACGTATGGATTTCCAGTCGATCTTACCTCTTTGATTGTCAGGGAAAATGAATTGAAAATCGATGAATCAGGGTTTAAACAAGAAATGCAGCAGCAGAAAGACCGTTCCAAGAAGGCCGCTGCCCAGGAAACGGGGGATTGGACGGTGCTTTCAGACGACGAAACCGTAACATTTGTGGGGTATGAGCAATTGGAATCGGAGGCACAAATTATCAAATACAGGGAACTGAAGGAAAAGCATAAAACCTTATATCAGATTGTATTAAGCAATACCCCTTTTTATGCCGAGAGTGGGGGGCAGGTAGGCGATACAGGCTTCATAGAAGCCGGTGGTCAAAAGGTCAAAATCATAGATACCAAAAAGGAAAATGAATTGATTGTTCACTTTACGGAGGAATTGCCTCGTGATGTCAATGCGATGTTCCATTGCGTGGTAGACAAGAAAAAGCGGTTGCTCACTATGGACAATCACAGTGCCACACATCTGCTGCATGCGGCTTTAAGGGAGGTGTTGGGAGATCACGTACAACAAAAAGGCTCCTATGTTTCTGACCAGATTCTGCGGTTTGATTTCAGCCACTTTGCAAAAATGACGGCCGATGAAATACTCCGGGTAGAAAAACGGGTTAACGAGAAAATCCGTGAGAATATACCGCTGGGCGAACGTAGAAATGTACCTGTTGAAGAGGCAAAAGCCATGGGGGCTATCGCCTTATTTGGGGAAAAATACGGCGATTTTGTACGTGTCATTACCTTTGATAAAAACTACTCCGTAGAGCTCTGCGGAGGAACCCATGTAGCTGCCACCGGACAAATTGGCCTCTTTAAAATTATCTCAGAAAGCTCCATTGCGGCAGGTGTCAGAAGAATTGAAGCACTTACTGCCGAGGCCGCCGAAGATTTTGTGATTCATAACCTGCAGATGGTCTCGGCCCTGACCGAGGTATTAAAAAATCCTAAAGATTTGCAACAGGCCGTTGCGTCATTAATCACAGAAAGACAAAAGTTACAAAAAGACCTTGAAAAGCTACATGCCCAGCAAGCCAACACCCTGAAAGATGACCTGATCGCCAAGGTAGCAGCCAGAAAAGGGGCGAATGTATTGATAGAAAAGGTGAGCCTTCCTTCTGCCGATACACTGAAAAATATGGCTTTCGGGCTGAAAGCCAAGGTAGATAACCTGTTCCTGGTATTGGCTGCAGACATTCAAAATAAGCCGCAAATTGCGGTAATGATTGCCGATAACCTGGTGGCTGATAAGGATTTAAATGCTGGCAATCTGGTCAAGGAATTAGCCCGGGAAATTAAAGGAGGAGGGGGAGGACAACCCTTTTTTGCCACCGCCGGAGGCAAAGATGTTTCGGGGCTCGACAAGGTGGTAGAGGTCGCCAGAAAAAAAACAAATGAGTTATTTGCTTAATTTTTAAAAAATAGAACATATATTTGTGAATTATATAGCAAAAGTAGCTCGTTGTTGTGAATTTGAAAAAGAGTATCAGGGATAAGTATGAGACGGTGATCGGACTTGAGGTTCACGCCCAACTCCGTACCGAAAGTAAAATATTTGCCGCTGATGCTACTACTTATGGTGATGTCCCCAATACAAATATCAGTGTTATTACCCTGGCCCACCCCGGCACATTGCCTAAATTCAACCGGAAGGCATTGGGTTATGCCATCAAGATGGGTTTAGCCTGTAACTGTGAAATTACCCGTGAAAATATTTTTGACAGGAAAAACTATTTTTACCCCGATCTTCCTAAAGGTTATCAGTTAACACAGGATAAAACACCTGTTTGCCAGGGTGGATATGTAAAGATAAAAAATGGTGAGGGAGTTGAAAAAAAACTCACTTTGCACAAAATCCATCTGGAAGAAGATGCCGGTAAATCCATACATCTTTCCGGAGAAGAGGACACCCTGATCGATTTTAACAGGGCCGGTGTGCCATTGATTGAAATAGTTACCGAGCCGGTCCTTAGATCGGCAGAGGAGGCGGGGCTGTTGCTTTCGGAAATAAGAAAACTGGTGCGATACCTGGAAATATGTGACGGTAACATGGAGCAAGGATCACTGCGCTGCGACGCTAATGTTTCTATCATGTTGAAAGGTGCCAGTGCGTATGGTGAAAAGGTGGAGGTCAAAAACATGAATTCGATCAGAAATGTTCAACGGGCTATAGAGTACGAGATTAAAAGGCAAATAAATCTTATAGAAGCCCGGGAGGAGGTTGTCTCTGAAACCAGAACTTTCAATGCCGACACTTACACGACAGCCAGTATGCGTACCAAGGAGACATTAAATGACTATCGCTATTTCCCTGATCCCGATCTTAGTCCGGTTGTAGTGAGTGAGTCTTGGCTGGAAAAATTGAAACGCGAAATGCCGGTACTGCCCGACCAATTAATGGAAAAATTCACTTCCCACTACAAACTGCCTGAGTATGACGCACTTTTTCTTACCGAAACCAGGGAAATAGCGGCCTACTTTGAAGAAATATGCCTTAAAGACGGACACCCAAAGTCGGTTTCCAACTGGATGATGGGCCCTGTCAAGTCTGTATTAAATGATAATAACTGGCAAATCACTGATTTCCCTATTGATGCTAACACCATGGCTGCGCTTATACAGATGGTATTGGATGATGTGCTTAGCTTTACGGTGGCTTCGCGGCAGGTTTTTCCTGAATTGCTTAAAAACCCTGACCGCGATCCGTTGTCCATTGCTAAAGAACACCACCTTATACAACAAAATGATACTGATTCCATTCAGCCTATTATCGATGAGGTAATCGCGCGGTTCCCCGATAAAGTCAAAGCCTACCGGCACGGAAAGAAAGGACTGATTGGGATGTTTATGGGTGAGGTGATGAAAAAAAGCAAAGTAAAGGTAGATCCAAAGCTGGCCAATGAACTCTTACGCAAGACTTTGGGTTAAATTAATGCTGTAAATTACCAACTAACCATTACCTTTGTCGTTACATATATTTAAGTTTGAAATAGCTTTGAATTTGCTGTTTCAGTGCTATCGACCATTGAAAAAAGATTTTTAGAGATATGAAAGTTATTGTAAGAATTCTTGTACTGTCGCTCATTATTTCCGCATGCAATAGTCAACCAAGCGATTCAAACCCCACATCTGATGTTACAATTTCAGGCAAAGTCAACAACAGGGCTGACGGGGAGATTATTATCGAAGTCATTAAGGACCAAAAGTTTGTTAAACTAAAAACTGTTCCGTTAAACGAAGACAACTCCTTTTCAATCAAGCTTCCCATCGATGAACCTGATTTGTACCGTATTAACTTTTTCAATAAACAATGGGCCTTTCTCGTACTGGATCAGCACCAACCCGAAGTGTTCATCACGGCTGATGGCACCAAGCCTGATGGACTTTTTGATATCAAGGGATCGAAAGATACGGAATACCTGATGGAAGTTCAGAAAATGAGGGCAGAAATACATCTGTTTGCAGAGCGAATTAACATGGCTTTCACGAAAGCGAATCAAGCGGGTGACCAGAAACACATAGAGGAGTTACAAATGCAATACATGGACAAACAAAAAGAAATAAATGATCTTGTCAAAGAGAAAGTCCGCTCCATGGGTAATTCCTTGACGGCCGTTTTGGTAGCACTGGAACTCGACCCCAATGAAGATTTTGCTTTTATGGATGAAATGGCCCAAAAATTTCATAAATCCTTACCAAATTCCCATTTTACAAAGCAATTGGTAGATAAAGTCAATACCCTGCGAAAACTGGCCATAGGTGCGGTAGCACCGGAGATTACCATGGAGGGTCCTGATGGTAATATGATTTCCTTATCTTCATTAAGAGGTAATTATGTGATGATAGATTTTTGGGCAGCCTGGTGCAGACCATGCAGGGCCGAAAACCCAAATGTGGTGGCTTTGTATAAAAAATATAATTCTAAAGGATTTGAGGTTTTTGGCGTTTCATTGGACAGAAAAAAAGAAGACTGGTTGAAAGCCATTGAAAAGGATGGGCTTTCATGGACACATGTTTCGGACCTGCAGTATTTTAATTCTGCTGCTGCCCAATTATATAACATCCAGGCCATTCCTGCTACCTATCTTTTGGATAAGGAGGGAAAAATTATTGCGAAAAACTTAAGAGGAATTGCCCTGAGAAAAAAACTGGAAGAATTATTTGACGGGGCATGAGTCGATCAGGCGTCAGGTAAATATTGAATAAGTATTTTTCAATTGTTCATGTAGTTTTCCGGGATTGGTAAAATGAATGGTATGCAGGCCTAATTCGCGGGCCGCTTCAACGTTTCGTGCATTATCATCAATAAATAAAGTTGAGTTGGGTGATAAACGATGCCTGTCCAGCAACAGGTTATAAAACTTATGGGAAGGTTTTTTCATTTTTTCCTCACCTGATACAACGATGTCCCTGAACAATTGAAGAAAATCGAACTTTTTCAAGGCTATGGGAAATGTCTCATCCGACCAGTTGGTTAAGGCATAAAGCGGATAGCGATTACCGTGGTATAGCGACGTCAGCATATCTACCGTTTCCTGGATCGGCCCGCCCAGCATTTCCTCCCACCGGCCATAAAAGGCTTCGATTTCAGCTTTATAATGAGGGTATTTTTCCACAAGTACCTGCGTGCCTTCTGCCAGGGACCTGCCTGCATCCTGACACTCATTCCACTCCTGTGTACAAATGTTGTCGAAGAAATACGTGCGCTGATCTGCATCCGGGATGATTTTTTTATACAGGTGCTCAGGATTCCAGTCTATCAGCACTCCACCAAGGTCAAATATGATATTTTTAATCATAGATCGGTATACCTATTTATGAAAAAGCAATTTGAGTTCTTGCCAAAGCTCGATCTTCAATTCCTTATTCCGGGATATGGAACCCAAGGTACCGCACCATAGGATCCGCCTCCCTTCACACAGCATATTCTGATAGCGCATTAAGCCGGGCTCCCGTAAAGTATCCGGTATTTTTTCCATAAAACAAAACCTTAGCCCATGTGGCACCATCCTCACATCTTTCATCTGCGTCTTGTTCATGCCAGCTATATTGACCAGGGCGATATCATTCAGATCGACATCAACGGCCATCAATACCTTCTCTAAAAATGCTTCATCTGCCGGATTTAATAATTTTTGATCCGGCTCATCAATCAACACCAGGATTTCTTTCAGATTCTGTCCGGCCACATGTATTTGTGCCGGTTCAATTGTATCTGTTGAACCGGTCTCATCGTCCTCCGCAATGGTCAAAGGGTTTTGGGGATTCAAAAGTTCATTCGTACCAGACTGATTGTCAGGCTCAGCTTTGATACAATAAATATTTTCATTAATCAGGCCGGCGAGGAAAGAATAGTCTTTGGACATGGCTAAACTTGTTATGATTCTGTTTTAAAGATGGACTTGAGCTCCAATGCTTCTTCCGGCGCCATTCTTCTCGCCAGTACCAGCCTCATTTGCCTCCTTCTGAGGGCCCCCTCATAAAGCAATTGTTCCTCATTTGTTTCAGGTATCAGTTCGGGAACATCAATAGGACGGCCGCTTTGATCCACCGCGACAAAGGTAAAGAAGGCTTCGTTGCTTTCAAATCCTTTACCGGAAGGTACGTCTTCGGCAGATACCTTAATGTGTACCTCCATCGAGGAATTGAAAGCCCTGGTGACCTTGGCCCGGAGTGTCACCACATTGCCCAGCCTGATCGGTTGGCGGAAGGAAACATTATCTACTGAAGCTGTGACAACTATGCGGTTGGAATGTTTTTGGGCAGCAATTGCCGAAACAACATCCATCCAATGCATTAAACGTCCCCCCATCAGGTTATCCAGCGTATTGGTATCATTAGGTAACACCAGTTCAGTTTTGATAACCAACGACTCTTTTGCAAATTTTTTCTTTTTTGGCATGTATTTGTGTTAATAATTCATTTTCAATTAAATGGCAGCACTGTCATTTCCAACCATACTCACCCAGCAACGGGACAAACTTAAAATTCTGAAATGACTCTTCTTCAAATCCGGTTTCTGAGATCCTGGTTATTTTAAGCATTTTTTGCAATTTATGGTCTCCGACAGGGATCACCAAACACCCACCAATGGCCAACTGATCTTTAAGCGCCTGGGGCACTACCGGAGCACCGGCAGTAACCAATATTTTATCGTAAGGGGCAAAAGCCGGCAATCCCTTGGAACCATCTCCGCAGAAGAATTTAGCCTGGTATCCCATTTTACCCAATAAGATCCTGGCATTTTTACTTAATCGTTCATTATATTCTATAGTAAACACCCTGGCGCCCAATTCAAGCAATACGCAGCACTGATAACCCGACCCCGTACCAATTTCAAGTATTTTATCCCCCTTTTTTACATCGAGCAGTTGGGTCTGGAATGCCACGGTAAAGGGTTGTGAGATTGTTTGCCCTTCCTCTATGGGAAAAGCGATGTCTTCATAGGATTTTTCAAGAAAGGCAGTGTCTAAAAAAAAATGGCGGGGTACCTGGTTAATAGCTTCAAGAACCTTTTCGTCATGAATGCCCTTTTCTTTTATCTTTTTAACCAAAGCCCTGCGCAAACCTTTGTGTCTGTAAGAATCAACCAATATGTTCTGATTTTATGTATAAGATGATGAGACAAATTTAAATGATTATATTCGATTAGTTGATTATTTTGTGAAATCCTTTAAATAAACTATCCGCCTGCCTCTAAAAATTTGCATTTCTATATTATATTAAGGCGCAGAAAGGGATTTCTATATTGACAAGATCCAAAACCTTAATTAACAACTGCAAAAAATGTTTACCGGTATTATTGAAAGCATTGGAGAGATAACAAATAAGGTAGCCGAAGGAACTAATGTCCATCTGACAATCGAAAGTGACCTTGCCGCTGAATTAAAGGTGGACCAAAGCATCGCCCACAACGGCGTATGTTTAACTGTTACCAAACTTCACAATGATGGCTTTGAAGTAACTGCGGTTGCGGAAACTTTGCTAAAAAGTAATCTGGGAAAAGTGAATGTGGGTGATAAACTGAATCTGGAAAGATGTATGAAAGCAGGAGGAAGGTTTGACGGACATATTGTGCAGGGGCACGTTGACCAGACCGGCACATGTACAGGCGTATCAGATCAGGATGGGAGCTGGATTTTTGATTTTGAATTTGATCCGAAAACTGGGAATATTGTCGTAGAAAAAGGCTCTATTTGTGTAAATGGGGTCAGCCTGACTTGTTTTAATACAACAGAAAACAGTTTTTCAGTAACTATTATACCTTACACCTACGAACATACAAACTTTCATGAGTTGGAGAAAGGGGATCAGGTCAACCTGGAGTTTGACGTAATAGGCAAATACGTGAAAAAAATATTAAGTAAAACCTGAAGTTGAATAAAGATTTGTTGATATGAGTATCAGTTGTATGATCGTCGATGATGACGAGATTTCAAGAAAAATTGCACGGCAGTTCATCGAAATGACTAATTTTCTTGAATTACAACATGAGTGTTCGAATGCGATAGATGCAGCCAATATCCTTAACGATGATGAGGTTGATATTGTGTTTTTGGACTTTTTCATGCCGGGAATGAATGGTATGGACCTTGTGAGAGGCCTTAATAGCTCTCCGGAAATCATTATGATGACTGCAGCACAGCAATTTGCTGTTGAAGCTTATGAACACAGTGTCACTGATTATTTGCTAAAGCCCCTGGCGTATGGCAGATTTCTGAACGCGGTTAATAAGGCCAAAAGAAACATTGACTCGTTTAAGCTGCGTGTCGAGAAACAAAATGACATTTATGTGAAAGCAGATTCCAAGTTGGTAAGAGTCGGTTTTAATGACTTGTATTATGTGGAAGCGATGGCAGATTATGTTATTATGCATACTAAAACCAAAAATCACATTGTGCATTCAACTATGAAAGGAATTATGAAAAGGCTGCCTTCTTCCATATTTGCCCGGGTGCACCGCTCGTTTATCATTAATATCAACCAGATCGACTTCATCGAGGACTATGCGGTGAAAATGCCGGATAAAGTGATTCCCATTGGTGCGTCTTATAAGGAAAGTTTTATGGAAATACTCAACACGCTATAGAGTGTGAGTTTGGGTTTGAGTGTGGGTGTGGGGGTTTTGGGGGAAGGATGTGGGGAGAGGCTAAGTATGGTGGGGGGCTTTATTTAGGTTTTTAATTCCGGGGAAGTGATATTTGTGTAAGGTTTTTTTGTATAGGATAAATACCAGATTAGCAGTTAAAACACCCACTAAAGCACCTGTAACCACATCTCCGGGAAAATGGACTCCCAGGTAAATGCGGCTGTATGATACCACTGCCGCCCAAATGAAAAGATAACCTGCCCATCGTTCTTTTTTTCGAAGTAACAACCATAAGAAAGTAGCCAGGGCAAAGGAATTAGAAGCATGGGAGGAGGCAAAACTATATAATCCGCCACGGTATCCATTGATAATATGGACGATGTCTTTGAGATCGGGATCATGTGACGGCCTTAACCTTTCAAAAAACGGTTTCATAAAACCCGAGGTGATCTGATCAGTAACGATAATCGTGATGATTAAAGCTAAAAGGGCGAAAAGGCCCGCTTTTTTATACTTATAGATCAACCATGAAACAATGAAAACATACAAAGGGATCCATTCCAGCTTTCCCGATATGGTAAACATGATCGGGTCAAGCCAGTCCTGGTGCAGGCCGTTTAGCAACAAAAATATGGCCTCATCAAGTGCCATTAAGTATTCAATCATAGACCTTCAGTAGTGATTTGTTTTCAATATTAGGCATATTGCGTGAAATTTTTGCCATGCCCGGTGATTTAATGTTTGATCTGTAGATTTTCCAACATCGGCAAACCTCTGGCTAAAGGGTACCGATCCAGTTAACACCCTTTTTGAGCCTGGCCAGTGTTTCTGCTTCACGTGTTCCATTTTGAGGTTGGTAATTATAAACCCAGTTAGCCTGGGGCGGCAGACTCATAAGGATGGATTCGGTTCGACCGTCGGTATCCAGGCCAAATTTGGTGCCTTTATCCCAAACCAGGTTAAATTCAACATATCTACCCCTTCTCAAACGCTGCCACTCCAGTTCACGTTCCCCATAGGACAAGTGGTGATTGGCCTGCATAAACCTGGTGTAAATTGGCACAAAGGCCTCGCCTATATCCTTAACAAAGTTGAATCTTTGCGATTTGTCAAAAGGAGGGTCTCCGGCAAGCCGGTCGAAAAAGATGCCTCCCACTCCCCTGGTTTCCTGCCTGTGTTTGAGATAAAAGTAGTCATCAGCCCATTTTTTAAATTCCGGGTAATAGTCCGGATGGTGGCGGTCACATACATCTTTCAAGACTTTGTGAAAATATCTGGCATCCTCTTCAACGACGTAATGAGGTGTCAGATCGATGCCCCCACCCAACCACCAGGTGCCATTACTCATTTCAAAATAGCGGACATTCATATGAATTATAGGCACCATGGGATTAAAGGGATGCAGCACAATGGATACACCTGTGGCATAAAAGTCAGACTCCGGAAGTTGTAGCGCTCTTAGAATGTTTTCCGGGGTTTTGCCAAATACAGCCGAAAAGTTAACCCCGCCTTTTTCTATAATGCGGCCATTGCCGAAAGCCCGGGTAAGACCACCACCTCCACCTGCTCTTTCCCAGGCATCCATCATAAACTTTCCCTTTCCGTCGGCTTTCTCCAGGGCCTGGCAAATATCACTTTGCAGCGATTTGAACCATTGGCTGATTTCCGTTTTATTAATGCTCACGATTGATCCATTGTTTTGTGATAAACTAAATTTTGGCAAAATTAACCTTTATATTTTATAAATAAATGACACCTATGGTTCTGAAATAATAATTTTTATTTATCTTCGTAGTACTTTCAAGAAATTGGGTTTTACCTATAATTTAGGTGATCCTTATTTTCACCCTTAAGAAGGGAAAAGAAGAAGCGCATTGCGAGTCCCATAACAGATTGACAAAGAACAGTGGACTTGCAGTAAGGGAAACAAGGGAAACGGGATTTTGCAAAAGTTGTAAATCCATTGAATGATGTCAGTACTATCATCAAATTAACACTACTTAACATCATTTCAGCTCGTTTACTTTGCTTTGACACTAGGATCGCTTTAGGTCAGAAGCGCCCTAAATCCGGAAGGCTGTTCTTCTGCCCTCTATGATAACCAAATCATTTCCAGGGGGTTGGAAAATAAATTATTGAAAGATGATGAAAATGGATGAAAGGGGGCAACTCCGTGCCTTTATTTACGTAAGGTATGGGAGTATGCCAGGCGGAAAATATAGATAAATCATTGTGGAAAAAAGCCACTTTGAATTTATGATATGTTTAAACCTTGGATTGGGAGACGATAACTATTGGAATCAGGTTTAAATGCTGATTTTAATTTAACGACTCTTTCTAAATTCATTTGGTGAGTCCCTTACTGGAAGAATTTCCGGGGAATGTTTTGAATTTTTAGATGCGCCGATGCGAGTTATTTGGTACCTGACGTTTGCGTCGCATCAAATTTAAATTGCGATTGGAGATTGTAATTATTTCTGGTACAGATAAGATGGTAAATGCGCTTTGTAGGTTATTTGCTTATGAAGTCAATTTTTTTAACTGACAAAACAAGAAATAAGTTAAAAGAACAGACAGCTTACAGTTCGGGAAGTGCTAAGTGATTTCTAATCCTTTACGTGGTTGTATAAAAGTACGTTTGAGCATTTTTTATTAGCAATATACAAGCTATTGTATTGACTATAATGCAATTTTTTATGTTTTTTTTTCAGAAATAAAAGAGACTTTTTGTCATGGAACAAAGTGAATTCAAAAATGAACGCTGGAAAGAGATAGACTTCAAAACTAACTTACAACATGCTAAATATGAAATTTCTAACCACGGCAGGGTTAAAAGTTATGCTTTGAATAAGGAGAAAGGGAAGATTATTAACGGTGGAAATGTAAATGGGTATCGCTCAATTTCAGTAAAATTCGACCAATCATTAACCAGACAGTTTTATGTCCATCGCCTGGTTGCAGAAACATTTTTACCGAAACAAGATCAGGATCAGTACTTTGTGGTACATCTTGATTACAACAAGGAAAACAACAGCGTATATAATCTCAAATGGTCGACTGAAAAGGAGCTTGCGGATCACAACAATAAAAATCCTCAGGTACTGAAACGAAGAGTGACCGGATACAAATTGACTGAAAGTGACGTCAGGATCATCAAAAGACTGCTTAAATCGGATAAAACGAGGCTGAGCATGATTGCCAAACGATTTGGCATTACCCATACCCAGCTCAACCGTATCCGTTCAGGCGAAAACTGGGGCCACGTCAAAATCTAACCCATTTTATTGCAATTTTCATTTTCATTGTAATTTTAATTAAAATGGGTATCCGATACCGATATTGATGACAAATAAATCTTGTGTATCGAACATTTTATTGTTGAAATTCTGGCTGAAGATAAACCTTGACCCCTCCTGACGGGCGGGGTCATATATTTTAAATGCACCATCAAATCTAAGCACCAAAAAAGAGAAATCCAACCTGAGACCCACTCCACTACCTATCGCTATTTCTTTGTAGAATCTATCAAACTCAAACTTACCCCCTTCACGGTCTTCCTCCTCTTCAAAAGTCCAGATGTTGCCGGCATCGACAAAAAAAGCACCGTCTACAAACCCAAACAGGTGCCGCCGTATTTCCCAACTGGCTTCAATTATGATTTCCCCAAACTGTTCAAACCGGTCATCATATTGATTCAAGGAATCTAAGGGGGTATAAGATCCGGGGCCCAATCGCCGGGGGCGCCAGGCCCTGATGCCATTACTCCCACCTGCAAAAAAATATTTTTCGTAGGGCAAGATCTTGTTTCTGGCGTAGGGTTTGGCCATTCCGAGATTTACCCGGTAAGCCATGTTACTTTGCCTGGAAACCGGCAGTGTCTTTCGAAAGTCAATGTTTAGTTTAACAAATTTGTAATATTCCAGATCATTGAAAACATCATCCAGCCTATCCTCGCTCAAAAGGTTCAGGGTAGTTCCTCCGCTTTCTATAAATATTTTAAGCAGAGAAGCATCATTATTGTTTAAACCATAGCTGTTGAAATTAATATTAGTGAGCAGCGACATACTGCTGACAAAGGATGGCTCAAAAGAACGGAACAGATTACTTCCCATATCGCCCCTGCTGTCCAGTTCTATTCTGAATTCGTCGCTGATCGAACTGTTGATAAGTCCCAGTTCAGCCAGTGTAAAAACAAAACTTTTGTTGTTTTTCAACCAACTATAGCCAATAGAGCCATTCAAATTGTTTCTTCGGTAATCGGGCCTGTCTATATAGTTGTTACCCAGGGTAATCCTTGTTTTGGGATTCAGGGTTCCGACATTTGATCGAATCCTGTCACCGTACGGAACGATAAATTGCGGAAAGGTTAAAGAAAAGTTACCACTTATTTCCTGACTGCTGTAAATCTCCCGCTGTCTTTGTTCCCCGCCAATAACAGGGAGGCCCTCGATACCTACCCTTCCGTTGAATTCCAATATCTCAAGGCCTCCGAACAAATTGCGGTTTTTGAAAACGACATTATAAAATGGTCCGGGGAACCCTTCGGTTACGTTGATACCCACACCGATTTCATTGGAGGTCTGAAACTTTTTCAGTGGGCTTGCAAAAATATTAGCTACCATTTTACCACCGGTTGTATCATAGTTGATATTTACAAACCTGAACATATCCAGGTTAGCCAGTTGTCGCTGTGTGTTAAAGGTATTGTTGCGACTATAGGTTTGTCCGGGATAGATAAACAACCGGCTGTCCAATATTTTTTTTGAAAACCTGTCTCTGAAATACTCATAAGTAACGTTATTGAAGTTTTCTTGTGTTCTTTTATTGTTCAGCAAAACAATGTTGGCATCGGTACGGAATTTTACAGAATCCACATAGTAAACTTTATGTCGATTCTGACCGAAAGGTATGTTTATAATTATTTTAATATCCAACTGATGATTGCCTTTCAGGCTGTCTACTTCAAAAAAGATGTATTGTTTAGTAAAATCGAAGTATCCGTTGTTTTTAAGCAGTATGTCAATCCTGTCCCTTTCCTTGGAGATGTTGGACTGTTCGTAGTTTTTACCTGTTTTTAGGGTGCTTGCCTCAACATTTTCTTTCAATAATCTGGCAACTGTCGTGTCTTTGGTTTGATAACTTATCTCGTTAACCTGAAAAGGCCGGCCCTCATCGATGTTATAAACCACGGTCACCTTTCTGCGCTTGCGATGGATGGTGTAATCTGTGTTGGCATGAAAGTAACCTTTTGCGTGCAAGTATCGGTTAATCTGCTCTCTGGCCTCGCTGGTTTTCAGACTGTCAAAGACTGCCAAAGGCTCTCCCCATCTCATTGGCAGGTTTCCCTGCTCCAATACCTTTTCCTGAGCTTCAATCTTGGCTGCCCGCTTTGCGTTTAAATTGCTGAACCGGCGGGGATTATCGCTGTTTTCGGCAATTTTCTTGTCGTATTTAATTTTTATGCCCTCAATTTTTTGTAAAACCTTGGCTGAGTCGTAAGCTTTTAAACCTTGCTGATGCAACCAGACAAAGGGAATCGGAAACCGGTGGTTGGGCTTTTGTCTGTAAAGTGAAGCTATTTCTTCTTTGGAAAGACCTTCTGCCCCCTCGATTTCTTGCTTATAAAGCAGGGATTCGCCATCTTTCAGGTATCGGATTCCCAAACAATTGGTGAACAGCAACCCTAACAATACAAAACAGTACCTGATGATAAATCTCAAACTGCAGACGTTTAAATGATCCCGAAGAACACCGCAAAATTCATTAAATCTCTTCAAATAAAGAAGTATCGCCAAAAAGAAAATGCATTCCCGGTAGAAGGCGCAAAAAACGTGCTTGAATTGTTGAAATCAGATTTTGTTATTCATAAACTTTTTCTTACCAGGCAATTTATCGAAAGGTTTGATAAAGAGGTGGGCGTAGGTGACTTTCCACATACGGTGGTAACGGAAACCGAATTGTCTAAAGTAAGTGCTCACAAAACCAACAACGCCGCATTGGCCATAGCGGAAATGAAACGAAACGAAGGGATTGATTTTGATGCTGGCGAATATGGCATTGTCCTGGACGATATTCGCGACCCGGGCAATTTGGGCACCATTATCCGTATAGCGGATTGGTATGGGATCGGAAAAATTATCTGTTCGGAATCCTCGGCCGACCAGTACAACCCCAAGGCCATCTCTGCCACCATGGGTTCCTTTACACGGGTAAAGGTTTCTTATCAGCCCCTCGCCACTTACTTACCAGGGCTGTCTATGCCCATTTTAGGCACCTACCTCGAAGGTGAGAATGTCCATCGATTTGATTTTCCTGAAACCGGTCTGATACTGGTTGGCAATGAGTCTGTAGGCATCAGCCCATCATTGGAGGTGCTGGTAAGTCATAAACTTCATATACCCCGGTTCGGAGGGGCCGAATCGCTCAATGCGGGGATTGCAACCGCAGTCATATGTGATAATCTTCGCCGCGGATGACGGGGTGTTTTATGTTAATATGCGATAGGTATTCTAAGACTAAATATAAATAAGAAAGTATGGTTTTTTTAGCCAATAAGGGGAGTGATAATTGTCAATTGGATAGGGGTAGGTTACGGTTTTTTTTATGGTTTGAAGATAGATGGGGAAGTGGGATCAATTGCTAATCTTTGGGGTTATTATTTCACTACTAGTGTACGGCTTTTGTATTTCTTTGGTGTCTTGGTGCCTTTGTGGTTCACCATTTTTTATCACGGAGGCACAAAGACACAAAGAGACACCAAGAATTTTGTCGAAGACGTTGTGCAATAGCCACGGAGGCTCGCTGGAGTAAATAAAATTTGGTTGCTGTTTGTAGTGAGGTTTTATATTGGCCTATATAGGCTTTAGCAGGACAATTACTGCGAGGACTTATCAAAGGATTACATCAAAGGATTGCATGAAACACGGCGGTAATACGGAGTTACGGTGAAGTTATAAAAATCCCTGAACAATCATTTATCAGATTGATCTGTTTCGACAAACCTTCAGGGACTGTCCGGCTTTCAGACAGGCTTCATATGATCGCTGGGAGCAGCGGTAATTTCATCTTTGTAAATGGCGCCATCTACCAGGGTCACAACGCGGTGGGCCCTGTCGATCACCCGTTGATCATGCGTGGAAAAAATGAAAGTTATTCCCTCTTCGTGATTTAATTTACCCATGATATCCAGGAGGTTAGCTGCGGTTTTTGAATCCAGGTTGGCAGTTGGTTCATCTGCTAATACAAATTTAGGCTTCGAGGCCAGTGCCCTTGCCACAGCTACACGCTGTTGCTGGCCGCCTGACAATTCATCCGGTCTGTTGTTCATCTTGTCTTTCAGACCCACCTCTTTGAGTAATTCCAGCACTCGCTGGCTACGTTCTTTTTTCGATGCCTTTTGCAACAACATCACAAACTCAATATTCTCCCGGGCAGTAAGTACCGGAATTAAGTTGTAGGCTTGAAAAACAAAACCGATGTTATGCAGCCTGAAATCTATCAATTGATTTTTTTTTAGCGTGTTCAGGTTTTTCCCATCAACCCAAACGTTTCCGCTTGTGGGTTTATCCAATCCTCCTATGAGATTGAGCAATGTGGTTTTACCGGAACCTGAAGGCCCTACCATTGCCGTAAACTCGCCTTGGTCGACTTTCAGGTTTACATTATTCACCGCTTTCACGGGAATGGCGCCCTCATCGTAGATTTTGGTCAGGTTTTCAGTAACAATCACATGGGATAAATCGTTCATGGTCGAGGTAGTTATCAGGTTTAATCAGATTTTTCTAATGGCTTTTAAAGGGTCTAATCTAATGGCAGTAATGGCCGGATAAATGGAAGCCAGCAAAGCAGTAACAATAACCATTATTGTAATCCTTATGTAGTAAATATCTTCCAGTTTTGGATATATAAAGGATTTAAATCCGTAAGCTGCATATCCTTCATCATATACGGCTGACAGGTCCATTCCAGTCTCTCCCAGGTATTGTACTGTGAAATAGCCGAGCAGCATACCAATGGGTGCTGCTGCAATTACCAGGCAGATTGTCTCCAGTGAAATCATAACAAATAGTTTTATTTTGTTCATACCAATGGCCATTAACATGCCAATTTCCCTGACCCTTTCCAGTACCGCCATCAGCATGGTGTTAATAATGCCAAAGGAAAGTGCCAGTAAAATAATGATTAGAAAAATGACCATATATTGATCAAATGACTCTATCATCAGGCTTATTTCGGGAGCAATTTCTTTCCAGTCCTCGGTTTTGGCTTGCGGATACTTTGCATTCAACTCATGGACTATTGTATCCAGCGTTTCAGGCTCATGGACAAGGGCAGCAATTTCGTGGAATTCACCAGGAAGATTGACAAGCCTGCCGATATCGGCACCGCGAACGAAAATGTTGGTTTCATCGTAGAGGGAATTGTACGTTTTATAGAGTCCTATGATGCGGAATGCACCGGCCAGGATATTACCGGTGCTATCCTGAAAGGTCAGGACAATTTTAGATCTCAGTCTTACCTTTAGTTTGTCGGCCAGCTTTTCTCCAATTATTACTTTGTTTCTCGATTCATTATCCAGATAATTACCCTGAGTGAGTTTGTCCTTTAATCCTGTAACAGCATCCTCTGATTCGGGCATAATCCCGATGAATTTACCCCCTGTGCTGGAATTGGCTGAGGAAACCATGCCATTGATAACCACCCTGCCGGTGGCCGCCTGCACCCTGTCATCGGCCTGGATTTCACGGAGCATCTGTGAACCTTCCTGCAGAAAATATTTGACCTCGTTATCCCTTTCAAATTCAGGGTGGTGCATTTGGAAATGAGAGATTTCATTTTTTACGGCATCCTGCAACCGCTGGTCAATCATACCAAAAGCATAGGCCATCATAAAAGCGCCCACCCATAACCCCATTGCTACCGAACCCATCACCAGCAAACTTCTGGTCTTGTTTCTCCAAATGTTTTTCCATGCGATTTGAAATAACATACATCTTATCTTTTTTATTATACTTAACCGGCCATAGCTAAGCATGCATGGCACTGACCGGATTTAGTTTGCTGATTTTCACAAATGGGTAAAGCGATAAAAATAAGGCCAGGAAAAAAACTACCAGACCTTGTGAATAAAAGACTTTTGGAGCAATAGAAAAATAGAAAATAGGTTCTATCCCGAATTTTTCATAGGCTTCAGCCAGTTTGCCACCTAGCTGGATTGGATAAGCAAATAAATAAAGTACGATAGGAATACTTAACAAGATTCCACCGGCGGCACCCAATATGGATATCAATACGTTTTCCAGAATAACCATGGTGGAAAGCCGGAAGTTTTTCATGCCAATAGCCACCATGACACCAAACTCATATTGTCTTTCCAATGTCATCATCAAAATGGTACCGAAAATACCAAACGCTATCAACATGTAAAGCACGATCTGAAAAATCACATTTTCACGTCTCTCCCCTTCAATGACCTGATCAAGTTCCGGCATCATCGTTTGCCAGTTCATTACCTCATATTCAGGTTCAAGCTTTAAAGCGAGGGCCTGGGCAATTTCTTTGGACTTTTCCGGGTCGGCAGGGGAAAGCACCAGGGCCGTCAGTTTGTTTTTAGCCGCAAACAGGTGCTGGCTTTCTTTCAGTGGCAGATAAACCAGACCTTTGTTCAGCTCGGGTGAGCCGAATTTTATCAAGCCTTTTATCGGATATTTTCCGGCTGCACTTACCCCTCTGTATCCCTGTCCTATCAGCACCAGGGTATCATTCACATCCAGTTTCAGATAATCGGCCAGCCCCTCCGTGACCAATACTGCCTTGTCTGAGGGTGAAAGGTAGCTTCCTTTGTCCAGTTTTTCATCCAGTGCCGTTACCCTGGATTCTTTTTCAGGATCGATACCGACTACTATGCAACCTTTTGAATAGCTTTCAGAAGCAGCCAGGGTGAAGGATTCCAGGCGCGGAATTACGTACCGCAGGTCCTTGTTTTCTTCTGTGCTTTGCACCAGGGCAGGTTGCCATTCAAAACTGTTATCGAGGGTCCGGTCATCCCAATAACCATTTTTGTGAATCTGGATATAACCCGTGTAGATACTGACTACATTTTCCTTCATTTTGTCCAAAAGGCCTTTTTTTATAGAATCCAGCAATATTGAAAGTATCACAGCGAATACAATAGAGCACATAGTGATATAAGTCCTTTTTTTATTCCTCCAGATATTACGCCAGGCCAGTTTTAAAAGCATTGCGAAGGATTAAATGTGGTTTTACAATGTTGCATCGGATCATCTTACTCTTTTCATGTTTTGCAAGGAAAAAAAACTTTCATCGATATCAATGTCATAATCCACCTCATGATATTGAATAACCGTTTTTTGCCCTTTCTTTTCGGCTGGAATGTATGCCATTTTGGCTGGAAGAAGCCGGCCGTCAAGCATTTTTATATCGGAAAACAAAACCTGGTTGACCAGGTATCCATCTTCGTCATACAATTCGGTTTTAAGCTCCATGAAGTCCTTTTTATCGATCCAGGAATAGATCTTCCCCCAGACTACCGGGGCTTCCGGTTTGGGCAGCAGCGCTATTTTATAACATTCCCTTCCCAACACTACGGAGTCTTGTAATAGTTTATGATCGTAATCTTCAACGATGGATGATTCTTTGATCAGATCATCATTGGTAAAATCAGAACCCATCCATGATTGCATCATCATAGAGGGAGGAAGTTTAATATTCCTGTCGATGGATGGTATCCAGTTCCAGATTTCTTTTTTACGCTTCAAAAATACTGTTCCCCTGTCCCTGGCAGGCGCCGTAATAAGTATCAGCGAAAACTCAGTATCCTTCGACCATGCTTTGATTCTCATCTCACGTGACCAGGTAGGCCTGACAATGGTAATGCTCATCTCGGCCTGCGACGTGTCGCCTCTTCTTTTTTTGTCAGCTTTTTCCACAATCTCTTTGGCGTTAAGGTTTATCTTTTTATCTGTCCGGTCTGCATTACCTACCACCAACGAAAAGATCAGCATTATGTCTAAAAGGAGTAAAGGCATGATGAAAAAGCGTTTTCGCAGCTAAGATAAGCAGTTGAAAAACCCCCTTAAATGACTGATATCAAGACCCGGAATGATTAAAATCATGATGGAGGTAACTTACCGAACCGCTGGAAGGATATCAAATATTTTGATTGAACTACTGCATAAAGACAATATTTAGATTATTTTTAGATGCATTTGTCAGGAATCCTATAACAGGGTTTCTCAGATATTTTTTATAAGCTGATCAACTGATCCCCGGGCCACCATCAAACAGCCGTTTGTGCTTGCGCCGGGAGAAAATACAGGTGGTTTTTTAATGATAAGTGCGGAGCTTATTGATACAAAACCAGCGATTCGAATTAAATCCTATGATGAAAAGGGAAAGGTGCTTTATGAGACGGTGAAGCAATAACAGGACATCTCCATAGCAACCTTACCCGGAGGTTCCCTGATAGCACTAGTGAGACTTGTCTGTTTTAGGATATTTTCGTCACAAATTCTTGATGTCTCTGTGGTTCGCTGTTTTTTAACCACAAAGGTACGGAGACACGAAGAGTCACGAAGACCCTCAAACCTTAGCCTGTTTCCACCCGCCCTTTTTAAAAAGCCATAACGTAAATAAGCCTACCGAGGTCTCAGAAACGAATACACTCCAAAATACGCCGGAATGCTGCCATCCGAGTTTAATGGCGAACCAATAAGCCAATGGTATTTGGATCAGCCAGAAAAAGACAAGGTTGATCTTCGTAGGTGTTCTGGTATCTCCGGCACCATTGAACGCCTGTACGGACACCATCCACCAGCCGTATACAAAATATGAATATGACAATATTTTTAGCCATTCACCACCAATTGCTATTACCACAGGGTCTGAAGAAAAAATCGCTATTAAAGGTTGATTATAAACAAAAAACACTATCGATACACCAATCAAAAATAACATGTTATAAAAACCGATTCTCCAGACGGCCGACTCAGCACGTTCGGGATACCCGGCGCCCAGATTTTGTCCCACCAGGGTTGCCGCTGCATTCGAAAACCCCCAGGCAGGCATCAGGGTAAACATCATGATGCGTATTGCTACCGTTGAGCCGGCGACTGCCTCACTACCTACGTCGGAAAGTATCCTCATCAGAAAGATCCAGGAAGTCATGGATATCAGCATTTGCCCCACACCACCCAATGAGGTCTGTAAGATGTTAAGTAGTATCTTCGCCTCCCAATAGATTTGGGAGCATGTTACCTTAATATGTTTTCCACCTTTCCAAAGTGCCCATAACTGAATAAGGACACCGATACCCCGGCCTATGTTGGTAGCCATAGCAGCTCCCTGTATGCCCATAGCAGGAATAGGCCCCCATCCGAATATGAGAATCGGGTCCAGGACAATGTTGATTCCGTTGGCGATCCACAGCACACGCATGGCAATGGCAGCATCTCCTGCCCCACGAAAAATGGCGTTAATCACAAAGATCAGCATGATGATGCCATTACCGCCCAACATCCATTGCGTATAGTGATATCCTTGCCGGATACTCCATTGATCCCCGCCCATAAGGGCAAGCAATTCTTTAGCAAAAAAAATACCTGCCAAAGCAAACGGAACCGAAGCTAACAGGGCAATAAATATTGACTGTACAGCCGATAACCCCGCGACTTCCTTCTTTTTTTCGCCGATTCTTCTGGAGATGGTAGCAGTGACAGCCATTGACAATCCAATGGCAACGGAATAGAGTAAAAACAAATAAGTCTCGGTAAGTCCAACGGTTGCAATGGCTGAGGGACCCAATTTTCCCACAAAATATATATCCACCACAGCAAAGGTTGATTCCATCACTAATTCCAATATCATAGGTATGGCCAGAAGAAAAATAGCCTTTTTGATATCAATTTTTGTGTAGTCTGCTTCCGTCCCCCTGATGGCAGCCATAAGTTCCTTCCGGATAGAAGTTTTGGGAGGAAGGGTAGGGGGTACTGATACCAGATGTTTGTTTTCGTTTTCGATCATTCGCTTACTTCCAGGGGAATATCTTCGAGGTTAAGTAAATTTCAGGCTTTTGTGGCAGAAGCATCGATCGTTAAGCCAATGGATTTCTGCCGTTTTCTCTGATTTAAAAGCAACGGTTTTTTGAAAGTACGGGTTACAATTAAAACATCACAATTTTGAAAAGTTTTTAATTTTCATGGGAAGGGTTTTCATCAGGATTCCGGAGCGGCCGTTAACTCTCTTTTGTTAAGACCGCCAGACTGGTCACATAAGAATTTAATTTTGTGGTCCATGGCAGCTTTCCCAGAGGGATAACTTTAATATTTTTGTTCTTGCCGATAATTTTTTCAGTCGCAAGGTATGGCCCCGGAATAACAGAATTGTTTTTCCATAACGGCCTGTTATGGGGAAAATAATCATGTAAAAGGATGATCCCATCCCGGTCTAATACCTCAAGGGCCAGGGGTATTTCCCGGAAGACATTGGTGGCCTCGTGCGAGCCGTCCAGGAATACGAAGTCAAATTTTTTGTTGCAACCTGATAGATAGTCGATAGAGTTGTCAACCACAAATTGAACTTTAGCGTCGATGCCCAGTTTTTGCATCATTTCCAATGGAGAATATTTACTTTTGAACTTTTCCCATCGTTTGCCGGATTGATTATTAACATCAACGATATCCACTGTCACAAAGCTATTCATGCCGTTTTTTTTCAATGCCAAACCGATCATGACAGTAGAACATCCGATATGGGTACCAATTTCCAAAACGTTTTTTGGCTTGAAGTGATTAACCATATAGAAAATCACCCTTTGATCTCCCGGGTTTACACCGCCAGACATCTTAGGAAGGGCCCATTCCCTAAGCAGGCTTAAATGCTCCCTCCAGTGCGCCGTATTTCTCCCGGAAGAAAAAACCTCATTAAAATCCCGGGCTGTCAAAACCCTGAGGTGGGATAAGTTGTAAGCCGGATGGGGCAACCGGTTTAAATCCACTTTTTTTATTAAAGTGGTAATTTCGCGTTCTACTGTAGGAGGGATTAGTTTCCTCAGGTTGATTTTAATAGATTTCTGCAGGCTGGTCATAGGTATGAATTTTTGCATACAATTTACGATGCTATTGTTAATTTAAAGATACCGGTAAAGCATGAAATAGTTAAATATTTCGATCTTATCGGTTTTTTCGAATCTCTAACCAGTAAGGGTTGAAACGCACGAAAAGCGCTTTCAACCTGCCTGTTAATGATGCCTTTTGTATGTCCTGATTCCCATGCCCTGAGATGAGTTTGAAGGCGAAGTGTTTTTTATTAATGGTTAAAGTCCAGTAAGGTAAACCAATTGACTTTTTAATCATTGAAAAAATCTTTTCTGGCTCGACGCGCCGGATTGATGATGGTGGGGTGTCAATACTATTCATTCAAAAAACAGCCAGTTACCTGCAGGATATTACCAATGTTGTCCCGGGGCGAAAAAGGTTCCGAAAAAACTATATAAAAGATCGTGGAAATTGTGTAACAGATCCCATTCACATTTAAAGTAATTTTGATATGTAATTTAAATGAGTGGAATAATGGAAAAAGTTATAGATAAGCCAATTGACAGTGCCATTATCAAAGAAAACTATGGCGTATCGGGTATGACTTGTGCCGCTTGTGCAGTTAGTTTGGCGTCTTATCTCAAACACCGGAAAGGTATCGAAGAGGTAAGCGTCAATTACCCAAACCAATCAGTGACACTACATTTTAATCCGGTTGTTATTTCCCTGGACGAAGTGAAACAGGCGGCTCGTGAGATAGGATATGAAATTATTACTGGCCGGTCAGAAGAAAAACAGAAGGAAATGGAAGCAGCCGCGGACCGGCGACTGCAAACATTGAAACTAAAAGTGATTTTTTCGGCCGTTTTTGCGCTTCCGGTATTTCTTATAGCCATGTTTTTTATGGGGATGATACCTTATGAAAACTGGATTATGTTGGTATTGACAACTCCGGTGATTTTCTGGAGTGGTTCCGGGTTTTTTGTGAATGCCTGGAAAAAAGCCCTCCACTTTTCCACTAACATGGATACACTGGTAGCCTTAAGTACGGGTATGGCTTATTTGTTTAGCGTTTTCAATACAATTTATCCGGCCTTTTTAATGAACCATGGAATACCTCCCCATGTGTACTATGAATCAGCGGTTATCATTATTACACTGATTCTTTTAGGAAGGTACCTGGAGGAAAAAGCCAAAAGCAAGACATCTTCCGACATCAAAAAACTGATGGGGCTGCAACCAAGGGAAGTCACAGCACTAAGAAACGGTGCGGAAGAAGTAATTTTACAGGAAGAGGTGATCAAGGGGGATATACTTATTGTCAAACCCGGAGAAAGAATTCCTGTGGATGGGGTAGTCAAAAGAGGGGAGTCGTACATTGATGAAAGCATGATTACAGGGGAGGCCATACCTGTTATTAAAACAAAAGGTGATAAAGTATTTACCGGGACCATCAATCAGAAAGGAAGCCTGAGGATTTTGGCAAAGAAGGTGGGGCAAGACACCTTACTTTCCCAGATCATCGGATTGGTACAGCAGGCACAGGCCAGCAAACCACCCATTCAAAAACTGGTCGATAAAATAGCCGGTATTTTTGTTCCGATAGTAATGCTGGTGGCCCTTGTGGCCTTTGCTGTCTGGTACTTTACCGGGCCAGAGCCGACTTTTACTTATGCTTTTCTGGTGTTAATCACAGTCCTGATCATAGCTTGTCCCTGTGCTTTGGGGCTGGCTACGCCTACTGCCCTTATGGTTGGCATCGGCAAAGGGGCTGAAAAAGGTATCCTGATCAAAGATGCCCGGACGCTTGAGGTTGCCTGCAAAACTGATGCAGTGGTGTTGGATAAAACCGGTACCATCACAGAGGGGCGCCCGGAAGTTACCGATATGGTTTGGTTTGATGGAGGCGACTTGTATGGCAGCATATTGATGGCCATTGAGTCACAATCCGAACACCCTATTGCTGAGGCGATTGTCAGAAAACTAAAAGCCAATGGAACCAAACCGGCCCCGGTCGACATGTTCGAAAGCATTACCGGGCATGGTGCCCAATCAAAATATCAGGATCAATGGTTTTACGCAGGAAATGAGAAACTCATGACTGACAACGGCATTCATCCGGACAGCGATATCATCGTTAAAGCAGATACCATGCGCCGTGAGGCAAAAACGGTTGTTTTTTTTGCTGATGAAAAAGAGATAAAGGCGCTAGTAGCAGTGGCTGACAGGGTTAAAGCGTCTTCGGTGAGGGCCATAGAAAGTCTGAAAGACCTGGGCATTGCGGTACATATGCTTACAGGTGACAACCATGAAACTGCAGAAGCCATTGCAAAACAGGTACACATCGATCATTTCAGGGCCCATGTACTGCCGGCCGATAAGGGTAATTTTGTGAAGGAGCTTCAGTCCCTGGGCCAGGTGGTGGCCATGGTAGGAGACGGGATCAACGACTCACATGCCCTGGCCCAGGCTGATGTGGGGATTGCCATGGGTAGTGGTACGGACATAGCCATGGAAAGTGCCGGTATTACATTGATGCATTCTGATCTTCCACAGATCGCCCGGGCGATTCAACTTTCCAGGGCCACCGTTGTAACGATCCGCCAAAACCTTTTCTGGGCATTTATTTACAATGTTATTGCTATTCCTATTGCTGCCGGGGTGCTGTATCCTGCGTTTGGTTTTCTCCTAAACCCAATGATTGCAGGTGCTGCCATGGCTGTGAGCTCTGTTTCGGTGGTGACCAACAGCCTGATACTGAAAAGAAAGCGGTTGGACTGAGACCTTTTGTTGTTTCCGGTAAAAGATAGATTTGAAAACAATTTTTAACTAACAAAAGTACAATCATGAAGAAAATGCAATTCAAAACAAATATCAACTGCAACGCCTGTATTAAATCGGTAACCCCATTTCTAAACGAACTGGATACCGTGGATACGTGGCAGGTTGATATCGATAACCCGGATAAAACCCTGACGGTTGAGTCCGGGGACAACAACCGAAATGAGGTGATGGATGCAGTTAACAAAGCGGGATTTGAAATAGAGCCGTTAGCGGACGATTAGGTTCGGGAGCGCTCACCACGCTTATAGCACAAGCTGACGTGGGGTTTACACAACATTTTGGACAAAATTCTTTGTGTCTTGGTGT